>QHXL01000278.1:8158-8679 GCA_003222935.1 Acidobacteriota bacterium | reverse complement strand
TCGCGACAAATGGTTTGAATGTGCTTGAGGACGTCAGGTGTCATTCTGGTCTAAAGTTTGACAAGCTTAGCGGAGACTAACAAGCTGCTGTATACTGCAAATGCTCGACCGAAAAGTCCATCACACCCGAAGCAGTATCATTCGACAACTGTCTATGACGCGTTGCTGGTTCCACTCGAACCGGGCCACATTTAGAAACTGGAGCGTGCAATGAATATCGTTGTGTTGCGCGAAGCACAAGCTGGCGAAGCACGCGTTGCACTGATGCCCGAGTCGATCAAGAAATTGGTCGCGGCAAAAGCAACGGTCCATGTAGAGAGCGGAGCAGGGCTTGGTGCTGCGCGAACGGACGATGACTTTCGCGAGGCTGGAGCTGCGATTTCGAGTGATCGTGAGTCATTATTAGCCTCCGCAGATGTCTTACCTGTAGTAAATCGACCAAGCGATGAAGACCTCGAGGAACTCAAAAGCGGCGCGGTTGTCATCGGATTCCTTCGTCCACTCGATGAGCCAACAGCTCT
>QHXL01000278.1:0-8123 GCA_003222935.1 Acidobacteriota bacterium | reverse complement strand
TATCACTCGCGCGCAGTCGATGGATGCACTTTCATCGATGGCGACGGTCGCCGGTTACAAAGCTGTAATCATAGGCGCCGCACAAATTCCTCGAATGTTCCCGTTGCTGATGACCGCAGCCGGTACTGTGCCGCCGGCAAAAGTTCTAGTTCTCGGGGCGGGCGTCGCGGGGCTGCAAGCAATCGCGACAGCTCGACGACTGGGTGCTGTTGTCTCGAGTTACGACGTGCGGGCTGCGGCTGGTGAACAAGTGAAGTCGCTCGGGGCCACATTTCTTGAAGTCGATCTCGGCGGGATCAAAACCGAAGATGCTGGTGGTTACGCCGTCGAACTCTCGGATGAGGCGATGGACCGCGGGCGCGCATTGATTGCCGAACACGCAAAGACTACCGACATCATTATCACAACCGCTCAGGTTCCCGGTCGGCGTGCTCCGCTCCTGATCACCGAAGAAGCAGTTAACGGTATGAGGCGTGGAACGATGGTGATCGATCTCGCTGGTGCAACTGGCGGCAACTGCGCATTGACAAAGGCTGATGAGACAGTCGAGCGTAATGGAGTCACCATCATCGCACCAACAAATCTCGCAGCGACCGTGCCCGTTCACGCCAGTCAGTTGTATTCGCGGAACATCACGGCTTTTCTGACTCCGATGATTAAAGATGGCGAACTGCAAATAGATATGAGCGACGACGTAGTTGGACCATCTTGCGTTACGCACCAGGGTGTGGTTGTGAATAAAAGAGTGGCGGCCTTGCTTTCGTAGTACCTGTTGCTGGGACCGCAGGCGTCCTCGCCTGCCGTTTTAACCTCCCTGGTCTTGGTGGCTAACGCTGCAGGCGGGGACGCCTGCGGTCCCGGCAGGAGGGTTCGATTAGTGAATGGAGTGAAATAGATGTCTGCTGAAACATTGATCTCTGCGCTTTATGTTTTCGCGCTCGCTGCATTTCTTGGCTACCTGGTGATCTCGCGAGTGCCGCCCTTGCTACACACTCCCTTGATGTCGGCAACGAACGCGATTTCAGGCATCTCGTTAGTTGGTTCGGTCGTCACTGCCGGCGCAAATTACAACACGGTAAGCACCATTCTTGGTTTTGTCGCCGTGGTCTGTGCAACGACCAATGTCGTGGGCGGATTCGTTATCACTGATCGGATGCTTCGAATGTTCAAACGTCGTAAATGAACCGTTACGGAAAAGACGTATTGGTCGACTCATTGGTCATTGGTCATATCTCATTTTTCATTTCTTAAGAACGGACTATCTTGAGTTCTAAGGAGATAACCGAAGTGAGGTTCCGCAAATAGAAGATGCGCTTCTTAAAAGTGACAAATGAGATATGAAAAATGATCAATGATAATTCGACCACGAACCCCAGCTCTATTTACTGATCTCGACGAACAAAGTGCGAACCTACTTCATAGAACTAAGCTACCTACTTGCGTCGATCCTTTTCATCCTCGGATTGAAAGGGATGAGTCATCCCGAGACTGCGAAACGTGGAATGCATCTCGCCGAGTTTGGCATGTTGATGGCCATCATCGGCACGCTGATGCACCACGAGATCATAACCTTCACCTGGATCATCACTGGTCTGGTTATCGGTTCACTCGTCGGACTCGCCATGGGTCTTTGGGTACCAATGACGGCAATGCCGCAGCGAACTGCGTTGTCGCATGCCTTTGGCGCTTTTGCCGCCGCGCTCGTTGGTATCTCCGAATTTTACAAAGACGGCGGACACCTTGATCGAATCACCATGGGCGCGCTCGGTTTCGAAGTCATGTTGGGCGCACTCACCACGACAGGCAGCCTGCTCGCCTTCGCCAAACTACAAGGCCTGGTTCGTGGAACGCCCGTGACCTACAAGGGTCAGAACGTCTTCAACATGGTGTTGCTGACGGTCACGATCGGAATCTTTCTATACCTGATCGTTATGCCCGGCTCGATGCCTCTGTTCTTTACGATGGTCGGCCTGGCATTCATTTTTGGATTACTTCTGGTGATGCCCATCGGTTCAGCCGACATGCCTGTCGTGATGTCGTTATTGAACTCATACGCAGGACTCGCATCGGCTGCGACAGGGTTCGTACTCAACAACAAAGTGCTGATCATCGCGGGCACGCTCGATGGATTCTCCGGATTCATACTTTCGATCCTGATGTGCCGGGCGATGAATCGTTCGATGACCAACGTTTTGTTTGGCGCGTTCGGTAGCGCATCACCCTCCGCGGCAATTGGTGGCGCGCAAGAAGGATCGATGCGTGAAGTGAGTTTGGAAGACGTCGCCACGCAGTTGGCGTATGCAAACAAAGTCGTCTTTGTACCCGGTTATGGTTTGGCCACCGCACAGGCACAGCACGCCGTTCGCGAACTTGCAGACATTCTGGAAAAACGTGGCGTTACGGTGAAATACGGCATCCATCCGGTTGCCGGTCGAATGCCAGGTCACATGAATGTGTTGTTGGCGGAAGCGAACGTTCCGTATTCATCGCTTTACGAGTTGGAACAGATTAATCCGGAGTTTCCAACGACCGATGTCGCAGTTGTCGTAGGCGCAAATGACGTCGTTAATCCTGACGCGCGGGAAAACCCGAGCAGTCCCATAGCCGGGATGCCCATTCTTGATGTCGACAGATCGAAATCGGTCATCGTTTTGAAACGGGGACAGGGCAAAGGCTTCTCGGGCCTTGAGAACCCTTTGTTTTTTAAACCTGTAACGGGCATGCTGTACGGCGACGCGAAGGATACGCTGACCAGGTTGGTACAAGCGGTACAGCACGCGTAATTTGTAGGGGCGTCACTCCGTGGGCGCCCCTTGTAAATACTAAATTCCAGGTGAGCAGTAGCTCAAATTTATCCGGAGGGGTGACCACAGAGGGACACCCCTACAAATATCTTTTGGAGACCCAATGAGAAGACTCATAACTGCAATTCTTTTGGCGAGCATGCTCGTCATCTCTTTGCCCGCGAGCTATGCGCAACGGGCAACCGAGAAACTGAAAAAAGGGACACCAGTCTCAACGACTGCGCAGCGTGGCGTCGATGCGATCACCGCTGCTCAAATGAGAGACTATCTGACGTTCATAGCGTCGGATGAAATGGAAGGTCGCGATACTCCTTCGCGTGGTCTTGATACCACCGCAAAATTTCTCGCGATGAACCTCGCCCGCTGGGGCTTCAAACCCGCTGGTGATAATGGCACTTTCCTACAACGCATCGAGCTGCGCCGCGATCGCATCGACAGCGCGCAAACTCGAGTTTCACTGAACGGCCGTGCGCTCGCGGCTGGGACTGACTATCTGCCGGTTGCCGGGGGTGGGGACATCAGCGGACAACTTGTTTTCGCGGGCAACGGCTGGTTCGTGAAGTCAAAACAGGTCGACGCCTACAAAGGAATCGAGCCTGCCGGCAAGATCGCCGTAGTCTTTGGTTCACCAAGCCCCTTCCTTCGCGGTGTCTCACGCGCGGAGCTTGGCAAGCAAGGCGAGGACTATATGAATCCAAACGACTATGCGCGCAAGGTTGGCGCAGTCGGTTTGATTTACATCCCGGACTATTCATATCTCGCGAGTTGGGAACGCAATCGGCAACGCACGATGGAGCGCGGGACGACTGTCGTGGCTAAGTTTCAAACCCAAACCAGTTCACCGCTCCCATCGATTGTCGTGTCACCGGAAGTTGCGAACTCGATCCTGTTCGGTGAAAAGCAGACTGCGACTCAAATCTTCAACGCCTCTTACGGAACCACTCCGCTTGCGTCTTTTCCACTCAACGCTTCCAAGACAACGACGATTAGCATTGCGGCAAAATCCGACGTGATTCCGACGCAGAATGTTGTCGCAATCTGGGAAGGTGGAGACCCGGTATTGAAGGATGAGTACGTCGCGATTGGTGCCCACTACGATCACGTTGGGATCTGTGCCCCCGGTAGCCCTGACCAGATTTGTAACGGTGCAGACGACGACGGCTCGGGAACAACAGCGATTCTCAGCATCGCCGAAGCATTAGCCAAGGCGCCGACCCGTCCGAAACGTTCTGTCATATTTGTCTGGCACTGCGGAGAAGAAAAGGGTCTTTGGGGTTCACGTTATTTCACTGAGAACCCAACCGTGCCGCTCAATAAGATCGTCACTCAAATCAACATAGACATGATTGGTCGCAGCAAAAAAGCAGGCGACACCAACGCGCGTAATAAAGACCTTTCTGGCCCAAGTGACGTCTACCTGATCGGATCAACCATGATGAGTACGGAGTTGGGCGAACTCGTTATGTCAGTAAACAAGTCGTACCTGAACATTGGTTACGACACGCGCTACGATGATCCCGCCGATACAAATCGTTTCTTCTTCCGCAGTGATCACTACAATTACGCAAGGAAGGGAATACCGATCATCTTCTACTTTGATGGCGTGCACGAGGATTACCATCAACCGGGAGATTCGCCTGACAAGATTGATTACGACAAAATGGAGAAGATCACACGGACGGTCTATATGACGTTGTGGGAACTTACCAACCGGGCCACGCGCGTGAAGGTCGACAAACCTTTGCCTGCGCAGTTGAGCACAAACTAAGTCCGACCTCGTTCGGCTACTAACTGGCGATAAGCATCGGCGCGTGAGAGTTTCAACTCACGCGCCGCTTTCTTTAAAGCCGCGCGGTTGTCCAGGCCCTGGCTCTCAAACTGCGCGACCAATTCCGACACCGTCTTCGTTTCCGAATCAGCCGCACTGTTTTCCAGTACTTCACGGTCTACAAGGACGACTATTTCACCACGCGGTTCCTCCACCGAGGCGTAATGCTCTACAAGCTGGCTTAATAACCCACGGCGTATTTCCTCGTGCATTTTTGTGAGTTCACGAGCCACGACAGCTTTGCGTTCGCCAAGTATTTGCCGGGCATCGTTCAAGGTTGCAGCGAGACGATGTGGCGCTTCGTAAAAGATCAATGTGCCCGGAATTGTAGACAACTCGTGAAGACGCGTTTGTCGCGCTCCAGTGCGAGACGGCAGAAAACCCGCAAAGAAAAACTCATCCGTGGGAAGACCGGCTGCAGTCAACGCAGCTATCAACGCACTTGGCCCAGGAACTGGAACGACAGCCAGGTCGCGATCGATTGCACTGCGAACCACTCGAAATCCCGGGTCACTAATTGCAGGACTGCCGGCGTCGGAGACCACCGCGATGTTCATTCCCTGCTCGAGCATTTCAATTAGCTGCTTTTGTCGGTGCTCTTCGTTGTGATCGTGGTAGCTAATGGTCTTGGTAGTGATACCGAAATGCTTGAGGAGCTTGTGAGTGTGACGGGTGTCTTCACAAGCGATCAGATCAACGTCACCGAGAATTTTGATAGCCCGTTGGGTGATGTCTGCGAGATTGCCGATCGGAGTTGCGACTACATAAAGAGTACCGGCCATGCAGGGATTATGTCCGATATGCTTTAGCTTGTCGTGCCAAATGTCCGATATGCTTTAGCTTGGCGTGACGTTAGCCAGTTAGCCCTCTCGCAGGAATGTTTGGGCGGACTACACGCCACCGGAAGACTTCTCAGTTACATGACGACAAGCTGAAGCATATCGGACATTTAGTCAGACAAAGCCTCGACCCGGTTAACGAGTCGAGGCTTTCGAACGAAAGGGTACTAGCGGCGTGAACTGGAGGGGTTACCGAGGGAATGGGATTCGTCTAATCCAATCGTCAATACTATTGTTATTTCGATTATTGCGATTGTTTCGACCTCTGTCGTAGTCACCGTAGTCGCCATTACGACCACGGTAATTCAAACCGTAAATGTCGCTAAGGTTTCGCAGCTCGTTCTGAATTTCCGACCACTCAGAAGCAGTGCGTTGGTCTAAACGTCGGGCGCCCACGCGATTTACCTGGTCGGCGATTTGTAATACTCGATCGGCCTCATCAGCGCTGCGGTTCAAGTCACGTCCGTTGCCTACCTGTGATTTCAAACTACCAACAGCGCGACGAAAATCGTGGACCAAACCATTGATCTGATCTTCACGTTGGGTGCCATCAACTCGACTTCGGTCGAGCGCTCGATCCATGTCGTTTTCAAAAGCTTTAGCTAAACGATCAAGTCTCTGAACTGAATCGCGAACGGAGCGATCGTCATAGCGTCCAGACCTACTATTACGATTGTCCGGATAGCGATTGTCCGGATAACGGTTATCTGGATAGCGGTTATCCTGGCTGCGTCCCCATTGGGCTGCCGCCATCACCGGCAAGCAGAGTGCTAAGACCGCGGCGGCAAAGATTGAAAACTTCAGTGTGTGTCGGTTAGTCATCCTATACATTCTCCTCAGATTCACTCCGGGTTGTCCCGTTTTCTAACGTCGCCCTGGGGATACAGTCGCAACGTCCGACAAATGGACTGGCAACTACCGTGCCCGTGAGCCTGGCATTAAAAACATTTACTTTTCACAAGAAAATTAGTGATGAAAGCAGACGACCCCACCGAAATGGTTCTTCAATGACGCCAAAACGTGCAGCGCTTACTGAAATCGTCGCTGGCTATCGTTTGTGTGGATGTATGTCGAGGAGTATTCCAAGGTGACGCCGAATATCCGACTCATGTAGAACCACGCGGGTCGACTGCCTGAGGTTTCCTGTCCAACTTGGAGTGCCACGATTTGTCTTAGCCAGCAGGAACTCTTCGTTGGCAGACGCCAAGCCCAGGTGGCGAATGTTGGCGCAAGCCAGCCCTCCGCCGCGCACAAAACCATCTCGCGGAGTACGCGGCCAACCTGCTTCAACAAATAGGGTTCGGACTCCGTTGGAGAGGGTAAGGAGCGTGCCGACCATGGTGGAGTTACCAAGGCGAAAGCGATGGCCATCCTGGTTTACGATCTGGATACTGGCACCCGCCCGATTTGCTTCCCCTGCCAGGATCGAAAACCTCTCGACCAGCCATTCGACCCCCGCTTTTCGCAAAAGGTCGTTGGAATTCTTCAGCGACAGGTAATCAACAAGGTCGGCGCGACCGCTGGAGCGGGCTCGATTCTCAGCTTCCGCCAACGCTGCCGCCCACGCTTCGTCGAGTTCACTCACTGGATAGCCGGCTCCTGAGATTAGGGTTTGGTTAGAGACTTGTTCGCCGCAACTCTGGGGGCGATGGTATCATGACGGCCGAACCGCCCCCCTATTATCCACATGATCCAGGTACCAACTTCAAACTTGATGACAACAATTTATCGAGCTCTACGCTACCCCGCTGTGCTCTCACTTGCTGTTGGACTTTTTCTGCTGATGACCGTGAGTCCGCAGGCGCAAAACGGCCAGCGACTAACGCCTTCCGGTCACATCAACGACTTTGCTGGCGTCATCGATGAACAAACAAAGAGTCGTCTCGAGAATCTGTTGCTAAACCTCAAACGGAAAACGAACGTCGACTTCTACGTGGCGACAGTGGATGCCACCGGCGGTCTCCCTATTTTTGATTATTCGAGACAGCTTGCCGGCGAGTGGAATATTGGATCGAGAAACAGCGCTAGCAAAAGCTTGCTAATGGTCGTCTCAGTTGGTTCTAAAACATCGTTCACGCAATTCAGTCGATTGATTCAACCCGACCTACCCGACGGCGTGCTAGGTGAAATGTCACAGCGGATGCGTACACCTTTGTCGGCAGGTCGGTTCACAGAAGCACTCGACAGTGGTGTTCACCTTTTTGTTGGCTCCGTGGCTCAGAAGCTTGGAGTGACTCCGGAAGAGCTTGAAAAAACCAGCGCCGCAACTAGTGACGAGACGGCGCCCACAGTTCCGGTTTCATCTGCCGAGCCTCAGCTAACTCGACCTCGGGTGGTCAGTGAAGAGTCGAAACCTGATCCAAAGCCAGAAGAAAAAATCATCGCTGCTTCGAGCGAACCAGTTCGAGTGGACGCAAAACCGGCTGAGACCCCGACTGTCACACAGCCACCACCAACGGAAATAAAGAAGACCGAACCAGAGCCGCTTGCGAAGGCGCCAAAGGCAGCGTCAAAGCCAGCGAAGACAACGTCGACAGTTAAGAAACCCGTAGAAGCGCCGGTTAATGATGCGGATGAATCAGAGGAAGTTGAGTTAACACTAACGCTTCCACTTGCGCGGCGTGCTGAGAAACTCAAGATCTTTCTTGAAAC
>QHXL01000573.1:3343-5178 GCA_003222935.1 Acidobacteriota bacterium | reverse complement strand
TTGGTGCGAGCTTCAGGGATCGCCTGGTGAACTCTCCGACCATTCAGACGGTATTCCATCCACCATCGGGCTTGATCGTAATTCGGATCACCAGGCTTAACTTTCTTTCCTTTCCAGCGCTTATAGACCATTGTTTTCTCCTTCGTTACATAAGCGCTAGCAGTCGTCAAAGTGGCGCGATTCTAATTCCCGATGACTTCAGAGTCACGCTATTTTTAAGCGACGCTTTTCGTTTTGCAGTCGTCTTCTCTCGGCCTCTTCTCTTGCCCACAAGTCGACCTCAACTCGATTGAATCGAAGAAGGTCACCCATGTAAGCGTGAGGAAGCGGGAACTGACCTGGAGACCGCTTTGACCACTTCAAAATGCCGGCGGTAGTCGGTTCATTCTTGTCGTTGTAGAGCTGCCAGTACTCGGCAAGCTGAGTTGCACTCATCCACTCGCGGACTGGTACGACGACCTTTTGTGTGGGTCGAGATTGTAGTAACGCGAGCGTTTCATGTTGCGCCCGTTCATAGATGCGAGTCACCTGTAGGGCCAGCCCCTCACTGATGAGATTGCCAGTTTCATCGTCGAGAAAAGTACTCATGCTCTCGCTAAATTCAATCACCATGCCACGGCGTGATGGCCTCATTGTTGTTTCGCATCCGCATCATCACCGCTACATTTGCGAGCATCTGCAAATGCCTCGCGAATTGAAGTTGGCTAATGACAGTGCGAATTGAAAACGCTGAGGTCAGATCCTATGCGTCAAGAAAATTGACGTTCGTCAAGAATATTGACGCTGCGTCAATAAAGGTGACGATCGTTACCAAATGGTGACGAAGTGTCACCTAGAAGGTGACAGTTGTCACCGGCTAACAAGACTCAAACGAGACTGGATTCTATAATTTTGATCCTAGACCACGAATGTCTTTCGCAGATTGAGGACTCAGCTAAACCGACCTGAATTGTGAGGAGGCGCTATGCACCTGAATTTTTTAGACACGTCACCCCTATAGGGTTTCGCGTCTAGTTTACGCGGCAAACTTTGGGCATTCATTGCAGACAAATTGCTAGCGGGGCTAACCATTACCAGTACATGGGATCGGCGTTTGCTGCTAGCCCAGCTAGCAATGTGCTAGCTCGGCGGACAAAGAGTTAGCACAGCTAGCAGGCGCAGATGACGATTGAGAGGAAGTTAGATGGCGAAAAGCAAAGTTAATTACCCGCACACAATAGGTTTTCGCGTGACCGATGAGACGTGGGTGAGGATCGAGCAGGAGATCGTGAAAACGGATCTGACACCGCATGACTGGTGCCGCCGTGTGGTCTTGGACAAACTTGATCACGAATACGCACTTTCGAAAAATGAGATGGTTCTTTTTCAACAGGTCGCCCGTATTCAATGGCTCATGTCCCAAGGTTTCAACATACTTGCCCATGGCGAGTTGACCGCCGAACGATGGGGTAGATTCCAAGACTTCGCGCGGAGCAACGCTGAGCGCTTCGCCGAACTCGTCCTTGCGGATTTTCGGCGAAGGGCAGAAGGCAAAGCGGAGCTGGAGGTTCTCCCAGGCGGACGCGATGACACCGATTGATGCCTCAACTATTCATTAGGCTACGCACAGTGACAGGGTGGTTTGTTAATACGGTCTGCCAGACTTTGCAGGAGTTGAAAACAGCTAGAATGGATTCATAAGGTAGGTGGTCCCTGTGACGAAACAAAGGCGTCCGGAGCTCACTGGTTGATTGTTTGTCCGGTGCCGATGCTACAATCGCCAAGCAAGTGAATTCCAATGACTACAAATCTCAAAGCTATCTACGAACAAGGCGTGCTTCGGCTCAAGGAACCTC
>QHXL01000573.1:2480-3286 GCA_003222935.1 Acidobacteriota bacterium | reverse complement strand
CTCAAATAATGGACGACGGGTCGTGGGACGCCCTCACGCAACTCCTCGGCGACTGCGCAATCGACACCGGGGTCCAAGACCTCGCCAGCCAACATGATCACTACTTATATGGCATTCCAAAAAGGCTGAAAGATGCCGACAGTACTCGTTGACACCGCAGCCTAGATCGCGCTCGTCAACACGAGAGACGAGCTAACACAGTCGAGCCCAACAAACTATGGCCGACCTTCGTCACCAAAAGGTCGCACTCATAACGACGGAGTTAGTTCTTCTTGAAGTCTCTAACGCCCTATGCACATCGGCGTAGCGTGAAAAAGGGGTTAAGTGATCGATGGCTTGCGATCACTGGCTGATCTTCAGATCGTAAGTGTAGACACTGCGTTGCCCGCGGAGGGATGGCAGCTCTACCGTAACCCATTCTGCGGATTGAAAAACCAAAACGGCGTCATAGGCATATCCTCTAATCGTCCTCATGGATCAGAATCACGTTGAATTCCTTCGAGATAATTCTGCAAATGGCAGCTACCTTTTTCGCTTCTGAATGCTCTGAAGTATCGAAGCCATTGTAATTGTAGGATCTATATGAACTATCGGATTTGATTTCTACAACAATGGAGAACGCATCTGGATAGACATTATCTGCGCCTACTTCATTTGCATCAGGTAGGGTAAGGATGTCCTGTCGGTTTAGCTTCTCCCATAGCGCCGTCCAACCAGACTTTGGCGCGGATAACGGAATTAGTCGCCTGCTCGATTTTGAGGAGTTGCGAGGAGGCAAAAAAGCGGCGGACCATTGATCGCCGGTC
>QHXL01000573.1:0-2475 GCA_003222935.1 Acidobacteriota bacterium | reverse complement strand
CCTACTCAACACAAAGGCACGCGTGGAGGTTTGATGGCCTTCCACCCACATACGGATTTCCAAACTGTGTTTCGTCGGCTCTTTAGTTCTTAGGTTCTCGAGCCCTGCATCGGTGGCCAACTTATCTATTTCCGGGAAAAAAATATCCTCCCACGACTGTCTAGGCGTTCTTGTTTGAGCAGACGGACTGGCTGAAGGAAGATTGCTATTTCGAGGATTCGCATCCGCGCCCTGACGCTCGCAGGATGATGAAAAAGGCACTAAAACCAGCATCAACACGGCCAAGCTGTTTTTCGTTGAGATCGGCAGGTCTATAAACATTTCTTCCTCTTATCGCTGCTCGCCGGAATCTCGCCGTTGCCGTCAAAAACAACAGTTCCTTTTCCACTCGGGGGAATAAGGACCCCCGGCATGCTCAAATAACTCCACTGCGACATTATTCGATCGTCGTTGTCGCTAAAGGTCGGGGAAACTGTATGCGTATGAAACCAAAATAGGGGGCTTTCGGGGGTCTTCCAAAAGTTTAAAAAAATCTTACTGATTTCTTCGAGTGAACGACCCTGAGTGAAGAAGTTGATGCATGACCGAAACTTCTTTGCGTCGCTGCTAATGCAGAGGAGGCATCCCAAATGCCTGACCGATCTTCAGCTCATTGGGCTTCTGCGGAGGCCTTCAATCAGACTCAACGTAGCTTATGCGAACCTTCCCCCACTCTTTTACCTGCGCATATATATTTCCGGCTCTTGAGTGCTTCACCGTAAAGTGATCATTGCCTTCCCATGAGAGTGTTATGTCGACCGATCCTGTTGTAGTAAATACGACGCCCTTCTTTGGGTCAAAACGTTCGTCTTTCTTTCTTAAATTTACTACCTTCCCTCCTGCTCCTCCGCCAGAGACGATATAAAGCGTGGCAACGAACTCATGACTAGGCGAAGCATTCGTGGCCACGACCTCGATTTGATCTTCGACGTTTTTGTTCCTTTTAGCGCAGGCTGCCACGCTCGAATTGCTCAGAACAAACGCGATCAAAACGAAATAGAAAACAATCTTGCTTATGTTACTCACAATCCTTCCAGACAAACTTTCTGTAGTAATAGTTTCTACCAGCTTCAATCTGTTTCGCATCTTTAGGCTCGTCACCGTAGGGATACTTACCCTTCCCCCACAGGCGCCCAGCGGGCTTGACTTGCTGCAGGATTAATAAAGAGGATCCTCACCTCAAGTCAAAGAGTCAACACACGTCCACCCCTGCGTTGCCTTTTTGTCATTGGGTACTGAAAGCCGAAAAACCTAAAGATTCTGCTTATCCGCGACACCTTGCCACAATCGGAGACCACTTGAAAGCTCGACGATTGGATCTGGGACTAACCCAAGGTCAGCTCGCGGCGATGCTGAAAGTGGATGAAACGACGATCAACAATTGGGAGACTGGAAAGAGAAGACCAACGATCAAGCTAATTCCCAACTTAATTTCGTTGTTAGGAATTGCGCCATTTGGACAGCCATCGACACTTGCCGAAACGCTGAAGCTCGAGCGATCTATAACCGGGCTCTCCCAAAGAGCGTTCGCTCCGATGCTTGGTGTAGATCCTTCAACTCTGAAGAACTGGGAAAGAGGTCTGCGTAAACCCAGTACCAAAACCTGGGCGCGATTAGGACCTATTTGGAAAAATCTAGTTATCGTCGAGTCCGATGAAAGGAGTTATCGGCAATATCACTTTAGGTTGTGGGCCCAACCTACCAGCTAAGCAAAGACTCCACGGCGCTTTTTATCCAGATTATCAAGCACCTCAACAAAGTCTAGGAGTTTAAGAAAGCATTTATCGTGCTGATCTTGATGCCTGCTGTGTTCTGCTGTGCTCAACGGTATGCCGAGACTAATTGGATGGTAAGAGTCTAAGACCTGCACCACACAATTACGCAGAACCTTGGGAAGTTGGCCCATAAGGAGCGGCACGGTCAGGTCAGGTTCAACTCTCGTTGGAGATGGGTCGATACAAACGACAGAGCGATTTATGAGTTGAACAAATCTGATTGATACGCCTTGCGATGGGGTGCGTTGTGACCATTCGAGCAAGTTTTGCTCGATCCAGCATAATCAATAAACGCTTGAAGCATCAGCCTGCGTGGCATCTTTGCGACTCGGGGCCGAGTGGAAAGCAACCAAAGTTTAGTTTTAAGGCTTACTCCTGGCATAATCCAGTGACCTGTCCGATCAGGAGAGTTTTTAATCTTCACTGTGTAAATCTGATTACGGTGCCCTGATCGGTTCGTGCTAGAAACTCTCCTGCAGAGATAATAGCCAACTCTTCGATTCTAGAAATTTCTTTGTTTTTGTAAATGATTTTCCATGTTTTTCCCTCGTCAGGGGAGAGCACCACTATACCTTCAAGATTTGTTGTAGCCTCGACTGAGGGGCCGTCGGCGACGAAACCGCAGGCTATCAAGCCTCCGTCAGGCAACAATTTCAAATCT
>QHXL01000277.1:1975-15143 GCA_003222935.1 Acidobacteriota bacterium | reverse complement strand
CAATTTGATCAACTTCTCCAGCGAACTCCAATCCAGGGATGTCGGGCGGTACTCCCGGAGGCGCAGGATATCTTCCCATTCGTTGATACACATCGGCTCGATTGAGTGCCGACGCTCGGACGCGAACGCGAACTCGATTCGCTACGGGAGGTGCGGGAGCCGTCATTTCTCTTAATTCCAGCACTTCAACGCCACCGGGTTTTGTGTTCACAACTGCTTTCATGGTTTTTAGATCCTTTGTGTTTTGCCTGCCCAGCAATAATCGGAGAGAATCGGCGCCTTAGTTTGAAGGCATTATCAACCATTTCATGCAGACCTTGATCATCGTCAACAACGTTGCTGCAAAAGCCCGCAAAGCCTGGCCCATTATTGAAAAGGAACTCAAAGAAGCCAACCTCGATTACCAGGTTTACGCAACGAATGCTAAAGGCGATGCAACCCAAAAGACCCGAACTGCGCTTCGGGAAGGCGTAGGCACGATTGCAGTAGTCGGTGGCGACGGAACACTCAGCGAAACGGCGGAAGGTTTTTTTGAACTTGCCGAAAATCTTAATTCCACCCCCCGGAGCATTAATCCGAACGCTCGGCTTGCTGTTTTCCCGGCAGGGACAGGTGATGACTTCGCGCGAGGAATGCACGGAAAACGAGTTCCACTCCAACGCTGGATCGACTCGTTCCTGGCTCGCGGCCAGCAGACGAAGAATGTAGACGTGATGTACGGACGCTGTGATGGCTTTCAAAAACCGTTCATCTGTCTGAACGCATCGACCATGGGTATTGGCGGTGAGACTGCTGCTCGAGTAGCAGCGCAGGGAAAGTTCATGCGCAACTTCTCGGGTGAGTTTAGATTTCTGTACGCAGCACTTGGCGCTCTCGCAGTTTGGCGCGAGCGACGTGTTCGGGTGACGGTGGATGGACAAGTGTTCGCTGATGGGCCAATGAACCTCGTAGGCGTCGCAAGTGGATTGTATGCGGGCGGAGGAATGATGTTGTCGCCGGATGCACGTAACGACGACGGCAAGCTGGACGTGGTAGTGGCTTCTGGATTGTCGCGCGGCAATGTGATGACTGAACTCTCTCGTGTCCATCAAGGCGGTCACGTTAACAATCCCAAGGTGAATATTACGCAAGGCGAGATTGTGCGGATTGAAACTTTTATGCTGAAGGATGGGATGCCGATCGAAGTCGATGGAAACGTTCGGGGTGTAACACCGGTCGAGTTTCGCGTGCTGCCCGGCGCGATAAAGTTTGTAGTGTAATGTCCGATAAACTTTAGTTTGTCGTGATCTACGCTAGAAGCTACTAAGGGGCTCTTTGCTCGGGTCACGACAAACTAAAGTTTGTCGGACATTTTGGCGGACATCTCGTTTTCGATCGCCCGGACCTTTTCCAACCGGCGACGATGGCGCTCTTCCCCGGTGAAACGCGCCGCGACAAAAGCGCGAACAATCTCAAGAGCTAATTCGATTCCTACCACCCGCGCTCCCAAGCAAAGAACATTACAATCATCGTGTTCACGCGATTGGTGTGCTGAATAAGTATCCCCGCAAAGAGCCGCACGTATGCCACGAAACTTGTTTGCCGCAACAGCGGCGCCTACACCACTACCACAAACCAGGATTCCGATTTCAGCGGTGCCACTCAGTATTGCGTCAGCAACTTTACGGGCGTAGTCGGGATAGTCGTCAGGGATGGAACCGTCGTGAGTACCAAAGTCGGTTAAGTCGTGACCTGCATTGCGCAGTTCAGCGATCAGGGTTTCATTGAGAGGATAGCCGCCATGATCTGCCCCAATCGCAATTCGCATAAGTTTCTTTCAGTCTTACAACAAACTTCGTGCGCTGTTCAGAACATTCTCGACGCTAAATCCCAACTCCTTAAGCGCAACATCACCCGGAGCTGAACCCCCAAAACGATCCAAACCAATTACGATCCCAGCCGGTCCAACGTATCGATCCCACCCTTGTGGAACTCCAGCTTCTACCGAAACGCGCGCGGCTACCGAAGGCGGCAAAACTTCCTCGCGATACTCGCGCGGCTGCTCTTCAAATAACTCCCAACACGGCATCGACACTACGCGTGTCGGCACTCCGTCATTTTGCAACACTTCGCGCGCTTCCAAAGTTAGGGAGACTTCGGAACCGGTACCGATGAGAATAATCCGCGGAGTGGTCGTCGCTCCGTCTGCGGTCGTCGCTTCGGCAAGAATGTAAGCACCACGTCGCAACCCATCTGCTGCTGCAAACTTATTACGATCAGCCGGCTTTACTTTCTGCCGCGTTAACGCCAGTGCTGTTGGCGCATGCCGACGCAAGATTGCGATCCTCCAGGCCTCGCTAACTTCAGCCGGGTCAGCGGGACGAATTACAAACAGATGTGGAATCGCACGGAGCGCGGCGAGGTGTTCGATAGGTTGATGTGTCGGTCCATCTTCGCCAAGTCCTACCGAGTCGTGAGTGAACACATAGATGACTTGCACTTCCGAAAGCGCAGCCAAACGAATTGCCGGTCGCATGTAATCGGAAAACGTCATGAACGTTCCGCCATACGGAATCAAACCGCCGTTCAAGGCAATCCCCGTCAGCGTTGAGCCCATCGCGTGTTCGCGCACACCGAAGTGAAAAATGCGACCCTGGTACTCGCCAGCTTCAAAACTCCCGCCTTCCTTGATGTCCGTATTGTTCGAAACTCCAAGGTCAGCGGAGCCCCCAATCAACATTGGCATTACCGGCGCCAGGGCATTTATCACTTCGCCACTGGCGACGCGCGTTGCGATCTGTTTCGCGTCTTCAAACTTAGGTAAATGATCTTCCCAACCGGCAGGAAGCTCACCGCTCAAAGTCGAATTCAACAACGTTCCGTCTTCAGGATAAGTAGACGCGTAACTCTCAACCAGGCCGCGCCATTCGGCTTCCTGTTGTTCGCCCCGTTCGACGGCTCTGCGGAAGTGGGCCAACGCTTCATCTGGAACATAGAAACTCTTGTCTTCCGGCCAACCGAGATGTCGCTTCGTTTCTCGCACCGCTTCTTCACCGGGTGCGTCGCTGTGTGCTTTGCGCGTACCTTGGGTCGGCATGCCAAAACCGATGACAGTCTTAACTGAGATCAAACTCGGCCTTTCAGTTTCGGCTTGAGCTGCTCGAATCGCAGCTTCAAGCTCCTCCAGGTCGTTACCGTCGTTGACCGTCAACGTGTGCCAGCCATACGACTCGAAACGCATCGGTACATCTTCACTAAACGCCAAACTGGTAAAGCCTTCAATCGTGACGTGATTGTCGTCGTAAAGATAAATGAGTTTTCCGAGTTTTAGATGACCCGCCAGCGACGCAGCTTCCGACGCAACTCCTTCCATCAAGTCGCCGTCAGAAACAATTGCATAGACATAATGATCGATGAGGCTCTGATCGGGCTTATTAAATTTTGCGGCGAGATGAGCAGCACCCATAGCCATTCCGACACCGTTGGCAAAGCCCTGGCCCAAGGGACCGGTGGTTATCTCGACGCCGGGTGTCAGTCCGTACTCGGGATGGCCGGGAGTTTTCGAACCCCACTGCCGGAAGTTCTGAAGTTCTTCCATTGGCAGGTCGTAGCCGGTCAAATGAAGCAACGAGTAGAGCAGCATCGAACCGTGGCCGGCCGACAACAAAAATCGATCGCGGTTTTCCCATTTTGGATTTCGCGGGTTGTGTCGAAGAAAACGGGTCCACAACACATAGGCCATCGGCGCTGCGCCGAGTGGTAAACCAGGATGACCCGACTCTGCTTTTTGCACAGCGTCAAGCGAGAGTGTCCGAATCGTGTTGATGCAAAGTTGATCGAGTTTTGGGTTGGAATTCTCTTCCTGCACGGGTGCACTCATAGTTTTGTCCGATAAACTTCAGTTTGTCGTCTTTTAATTGGGAGTAGTGTCAATTTCATGGAGGTCTCTGTCTGATCCCGACAAACTAACGTTCGTCGGACATTTATCCCACTAACTTCTGATAGAACTGTTCCTGGCGCTCGATTGCTTCCTGGTAACGAGCGTGACGATGCATGTTCGGTTCAAACACCTCATCGACTGAAACTGAAACCTCTTCGATGCTTCCTATTTTGCCCACCGCCTCCAGCGCAAGCAAGGCAGCACCTCGAATGGACGCCTCGGGAGTTCCGCCAAACATTAGCGGCTTGCCAAGGACATCGGCAATAATCTGTGGCCATACGGGTGAAGAACGAAGTGCATTGCCAGTCGCAATTACTGTCGAGCCAGGTGCAACGGTTTCAAGCGCTTTCGCAATGAGTGCGAATCGATAAGCAATCCCTTCAAGAGCAGCACGCACAATTGCTACGGGTTTCGTCTCTTGTGTTAGCCCGAGGATTGCCCCGCGTGCGTCGCCGGTCCAACCAGTGCTTCGTTCACCTGACCAAAAAGGAAGGATAGTGAGTCCATGTGAATCAGGATCGATCGCTGCCAGTTGGGCCTGAAGCACACTCGGGTCTTCATCAATCCTCATCGACTCCGTTAGCCACTGGTAAAGCCCACCACCGTCAGATAAAGCTCCCCCGACAACGACTCGCTGGCGATCGATTCGGTAGGACCACAACGAAGATGGTAACGACCGTGGCGGATCACCTCGAAAAGCAACACGCATTGCTCCAGAAGTGCCGACCATTAATGCGCACTTATTCCTTGTACTGCATCCTCCTCCAATATTGTTTGCTGCGCCATCGCCGATAACCGCCGCCAGTTTTGCGCCGGCAAGCGTTGGCCAGCGATTATTAAACTCTTCCGTCAGAGATGGTTGTTGATTCCGTTCCATGATCGGTGGCAGCGATTTCGGATCGAGTTCGAGAGCATCAACAAAATCCCAGTCCCAATCGCAAGTGTGTTGATTGAATAAGCCCGTCGCCGAGGCCATCGATACGCTCGCTTGCATGCGCCCAAAAAGTCGCAGGGAAAGGTACTCAGCAAAACCCAGCCAATGACTTGTCTCAGCAAAAGACTTGGGCTGCGTCTGTCCTAACCATGAGAGCTTTGCTGGCCAGTAGCTCGAGTGAAATCGGCAACCCGTACGCAGATGAATTTCATTTTCCTGGAACTGCGAACGAAGTGACTTTGCTTGCTCAGTAGCTCGAGTATCAGCCCAGGTGAGTAGAGACGTAGTCAACTCGCCTGTCGAATCGATTCCAACAAGGCTGTGCCAAAAAGTTGAAATAGCAATTATTTTTACGGGTGCTGGCGATTGGTTGAGTAGTTGATCAATCGCCTCGATTACTTCCGCGACGAGGCTCTTTGGATTGAGTTCGTCGAAAGCGGTTTGACCGAGCGCGCGGCTAATCTTGACTCCGTTAAGTTCATTGCCTCGCTCGTCGAAGTAAGCGGCTCGAACTCCGGACGTGCCCACGTCGATACTCAACAAGACTGGTGGTTCAAGTTTGGTAACGACTGGAACCATTTCCAACCCAGGTTCTACCCCGTCTAGAACTTCATCGAGCAGGCTGCTCATCTGTTTATCCGGAATGTTTGCAGTTGGTGGCAGGACGATATTGAGGATCGCATAGCGAATGGTCACGCGTCCAGTTAAAGTTATTTCCTGTTAGAATGCTCGACGAATGGAAGCCGGCACAATCAACTGCCCAATGTGTGGCGCTGCAACTTCAACTGACTCACCTCAGTGTCGGTACTGCGAGGCCAAACTCGCAACGGTAGCTTGTCCTTCATGTTTCTCGATGATGTTCATTGGCAGTAAACACTGTCCGCATTGCGGCGCTGCGGCTGCGCGCCAGGAAATCGACAGCAAGGGCAAGAATTGTCCTCGATGCAAAACCGAAATGCGAGTGGTAGCCATCGGCAGTTCGAAGGTCCTCGAATGTGCGTCATGTCTTGGTCTATGGCTCGACACTCAGTCTTTCGAAAGAGTGTGCGCCGACCAGGAGCAACACGCGGCGATTCTCGGAAATGCTTCGATTGGTAGTCTCGATCGTTCCACGCTGCAAGCTAAAGTCAATTACGTTCCCTGCCCTGAATGTTCCCAATTAATGAACCGTGCGAATTTCGCTCGTTGTTCGGGAGTCATCATCGACCTCTGCAAGCAGCACGGCGTCTGGTTTGACCAGAATGAGCTGAGCCGGATTGTTGAATTTATTCGCGCGGGTGGGCTGGATCTGTCGCGGTCAAAGGAACGACGAGCACTCGAAGAGGAACGTCGTCAACTTGAACAGGAACGACTGGCCCAGGACAGGCACCGGTCAGGAGCGATTGGCTTTGTCGACTCTGATCGCGCCTCGGGTATAGCTTCTGCTGGTGACCTACTGAAGATGCTGCTCGGCTAACCTAACGTGTCTACCACCCCCGCACCGCCAACAATTCGTCATCGTTTGTCACAGGTCACACCCGTTCAGTGGTTGATCGTTGCCGGAATATTCCACCTTGTTTTTACACTCCTCATTTTCCTGATTGGTTACTTTCGCCTCTGGCCTTCGGTTTTCGATCAGTATGGAATTGGAATCGGTTTCGCCCTCGACGGGGCTGTGTATCGTTGGTGGATTCCAGAAATTTCTGATTTGTTGTGGTATCGCGGTTTCTCCGCGTGGTATGCGTTGCAGGCACCACTTCATTGTCGACTTTACTCGCTCGTTTTCATTTTTCCGGGATGCCTGGTGGGTTACAACATTCTTGCAGCAGAGCCGCTAAACCTCATCTACTATCTTGCCATTCTCGTTTTCGTTTACCGGCTGGCAAAAGAATTATTCGATTCATGCACCGGCCTGATAGCCGCTGGAATTGTCGGCGTCTGGCCGTCGCTCCTGATACATACAACGCAGTTAGTCAGAGATTCACTTTCGATCGCCTTGATGCTCGCCCTGACATGGATCCTGGTCATGGTCTTGCAACGAAAGCCGTCTTGGCGTTACGGACTAAAGATGGGATTCGCCGGCGTAGTGATCGTGATCATCTTCTGGCTTACCCGTGGAAACTTTTGGAATATTGTGATCGCCGAACTCCTGTTGACTCTATTCCTTTTAATAATTCGAATTGTGCGGGAAAGAAAGTTACTCGCTACGAACTTTCTCGTCGTGGTCTTAGTCTTCGGTGCCGTACTGATCGTCCCAACTCTAGTAGAGAGCACAACGATCGCCGGCACTCCGCCAGCAATCGCAGTTATCACGATTCCCAATCGTAACGATTCAAAATCAAAGACTCTGTTGAGTCGTTTAGTTGCGCAGATCCGGAGTCGACGAGCAGGATTTTCTGTCTATGGGGCACAAGCTTCGAACGTAGACAGCAACGTTAAGTTCTACGACGCCGGCGACATTGCGCGTTACTTGCCACGTGCCTTAGCCGTTGGGATGTTCGCGCCGTTTCCAGGAATGTGGTTTGAAAGTGGCAAGAGTGGACTGGCAGGGCGACTACTAGCGGGCGCGGAAATGCTGGTGATGTATCTACTTTATGGACTGGCGCTAGTTTGTCTTTGGAGGGAACGGAAAAGGCCGCCGGTTTGGTTGTTAACGCTCGTGGCAGTGACTGGATTCCTCGCGCTTGGCCTGGTGGTGGTAAACGCCGGTGCACTCTTTCGCTTGCGTTATGTGTTTTGGGTTCTGGTGATCGTACTGGCGAGTGAGACGATTAAGAGAGTTTGCGTCAACACTACTTCACAATCCGTTTTACCAAATCAATAAACTCGGCGATGTCATCCTCTGTAGTATCGAACGAGCACATCAAACGCACTTCAGAAATCTCTTCATTCCACACATAGAAGAAATATTTCTTCTGCAATTCCTCGATGTACTTTTTCGGCACGACCGCAAAAACTCCGTTTGATTCGACCTTCTGAGTGATCTCTACTTGCGGTACCTGCTCTAGCTCGTTTGCCAGCAACCTGGCCATCTTGTTCGCGTGAGTGGCGTTTTGTTTCCACAAGTCACCGGAAAGAAGTGCATCAAACTGCGCCGAGATAAAACGCATCTTGGAAGGCAAATGCATTCCTTGCTTGCGAATGTACTTAAAGTCAGCGGCCCGTTTCTTATCGAGGAACACAACCGCTTCGCCGTACATCATCCCGTTCTTGGCACCACCAAAAGAAAGCACATCGACACCAACATCGACCGTGATCTCCTCAAAGGTCGCGTTCAAACTCACTGCCGCATTCGAGATGCGTGCGCCATCAACGTGCAGCAACATGTCGTTCTTGTGCGCAAACTTTGCGAGCTTCTTCAATTCGGCCTTTGAGTAAACAGTGCCCATCTCGGTCGCTTGCGAGATGGAGATCACCCCGGGCTGAACATGGTGTTCAAAACCAACCCCGTGCAGAAATTTTTCGATTAGCTCAACTTTTAGTTTGCCGTCCGGCGTAGGTACCGAAAGAAGTTTGGAGCCCGTGAACTTTTCCGGCGCACCACATTCGTCGACATTGATGTGCGCAGTCTCAGCGCAGATAACTGCTTGATAAGACTTTGTGACCGCCTGCAATCCCAGGACGTTTGCGCCTGTTCCGCCAAACACAAAATAGACAGCCACATCGCGACCGAAGTGTTTCTGGAAAGTCTTGACGGCCTTATCCGTAAAAGGATCTGCGCCGTAAGCGACAACGTGACCTTCATTCGCCGCCGTAATGGCTTCGATCATTTTCGGATGAACCCCGGCATTATTATCGCTGGCAAAACTGCGTGAAGCGCTAGGCGCCTTTTTCATGGAAGGTATCCTTTTCGTTACCGTTTCAAAGTTTACCGACTTTGAAATCTTTCACTATCTCTTTCGCCGCATTCGCGCCAGGCAAGCCGGTGATGCCACCTCCCGGGTGAGTTCCGGCGCCGCAGAGATAGAGTCGCTTGAGTGGTGTTCGATACTGGGCCCAACCAATCAGAGGTCGGAAAGTAAAGAACTGATCGAGCGCGTGTTCACCGTGATGTATGTTTCCGCCACTGAGTCCGTAAGTCTGTTCTAAGTCGGCTGGAGTGATCACCTGGCCTTCTATAATTTGATCTTTCAACCCGGGAACAAACTTCGACAGGTGATTGATCACCGCGTCAGCAAATTCCTGCCCTCGCGAGTCCCAACTCCCACGTTTCAACTTGTGAGGAGCGTACTGGACGTGAATGGACATCACGTGTTTTCCGGCAGGCGCAAGTGACGGATCACTCAACGAAGGGATCGTAATGTCGAGATATGGTTCGGTCGAGAATTCACCGTACTTCGCTGCGTCAAAAGCGCGCTCGAGGTAGTCGATCTCAGGTCCTAAGTGAATTCTGCCGGCAAGTTTGGTCTGCGGATCATCAACTCCCGAGAAGCCTGGCAGACTCTCCAAGGCCAGGTTTATTTTCGCGACACTTCCAAAGGCGCGATAGTTGCGCATCTTGAGCAGGAACCCGGGTTCCAGATCTATCGGATCGACAAGGCGCAGGAAAGTGGTTTTCGGATCAGCGTTCGAGATTACAGCTCGTGACTCAAACTCAGCGCCGTCTTTTAAAATTACTTTCGCCTTCGCACCTTCGCCTGCTTCAACGCGTGCGACTTCTGCCGACGTGCGAATCTCGACTCCTGCTGCTTTTGCTGCTGACGCCATTGCCTGTGTCAAACCACCCAATCCACCTTTTACAAACGACGCCGGCGAAATGGGGTTCGAGTCGAGTGCTGCCTGCATGATTAAGCCGAGACTTGTACCCGCCGACCATGGGCCAGCAAAAGTTCCCGAAATACCCCGGGCAGCGACAGTCGCTCGCAAGGGTTCACTGTCGAACCACTCGGCAGCAAGATCAGCTACAGCCATCGGCCCCCAACGCAGTAATCGATACTCATCCTTCTTGCCCAGGCCGCGAAACGCCAGGCCAATCTTGCCCAACTGCCACGCATCACTCGCTGTCGGATGATCAATCGACGGCGGCGTCATTGAAAGCAAGGGCGCAAGGACGCTTCCAATTCGCGCAAAGCTGCTCAGGAACTCGGAATAAGTCGTAGCATCCTTCGTGGAGAACTTTTCTATTTCGCTGACCGTGCGAGCCGTGTCGTTAAAGATGCAAAGCGAACGCTTGTCATTAGTCAGACTCAGAACTCGAACATCGCCAGTGCTGAACTCGAGACCATGTTGATGAAGAGCTAGATCGGAAACTACCTGGGGCGACATTGGACCAGTCGTATGATCGAGCGTGGAACAACGAAAGCCCGGGTGAAACTCTTCAGTGATAGCGCCACCGCCAACGATTTCCCGCCGTTCAAGCACGAGGATCTTAAGCCCCGCCTTTGCGAGGTAGCAGGCCGTGACAAGTCCGTTGTGTCCGGCACCGATGATGATTGCGTCGTGAGTCATAAGCATTCCCGATTGCCAATTTCCGATTGCCGATTGCCGATTGATGAAAGATCCCATCGAGTCCAACGGGAAATTGGCAATTGGCAATTGGAAATCGGCAATGGTTCTTACGTTAAGTCTTTCAACATTTGAATCGCTGCGTTTCGTCCGGGTGCACCCATGATTCCTCCTCCCGGGTGAGTGGCAGAGCCGCACATATAAAGGCTCTGAATTGGCGTGCGGTATTGGGACCAACCGGGCGCTGGACGCAGGAAGAAGAGCTGTTCGAGGGTCAACTCACCTTGAAATATATTTCCTTCAGACAGACCAAAGTCGCGCTCGATATCCAGCGGGGTCAACACCTGTCGGTCAATAATTAAGTCCTTAATGTTCGGCGCGTGCTCAGCAATCGTGTCAATAACCGTGTCCCCAAACTCGTCACGCTTTTCATCCCACGTTCCTTCTTTCAAGTTGTAGGGCGCGTACTGAACAAAGCACGACATAACATGTTTGCCGGGAGGTGCTACAGACGGGTCAGTCAAACTTGGAATAACCATGTCGATGTACGGGCGTCGCGAGAACCGACCATACTTAGCTTCGTCGTAAGCGCGCTCCATGTAGTCGACTCCTGGTGAAATCGAGATAGCGCCACGAAGATGTGCGCCTTCGCCGGGCATTGCCTTGAAGTTTGGCAGACCTGCAAGGGCGAGATTCACTTTCCCGGAGGAGCCCCGGTATTTGTAACGCTTCAAATCGATGCAGAAGTCGTCTGGCAGGTGCTCTTCGCCAATCATCTTCATAAATGTGAGACGAGGATCGACACTCGACGAGACTACATCTGCAAGTATTTCGTCGCCGTTGGCTAAGACAACTCCAAGCGCACGACCGTTCTTCAACAGGATCTTCTCGATAGCTGCTTCGGTCCTGATCTCGACACCGGCCTCACGAGCCGCGTCGCCGATCGCATTTGAGATCGCGCCGGTACCACCGCGCGCAAAGCCCCACGATCGAAACGCGCCATCGATCTCTCCCATGTAGTGATGCAGCAAAACGTACGCGGTTCCCGGCGAACGCACGCCGAGAAATGTCCCGATGATTCCCGACGCAGACATTGTTGCCTTGAGCACGTCAGTTTCGAACCATTGGTCGAGAAAGTCGACGGCGCTCATCGTCATTAACTGAACCTGGTTGTATTTGTCGTCGTCAGGAAGCCTTTGAAAACGCCGACCAAGAAACGCCAGGTTCTTCCACGCCTTCGGACTCAACGTTGTCGGATCCGGTGGCGTCATGCTCATGATCGGCTTCACAAAGTGGGCCATCTCGATCATGGCTTTGCCGTATTCGTCGTAAGCTTCAGCGTCGAGTCTTGAGTGACGCGCAATTTCGCGACGGGTACGTCCGTGATCGTTTACCCGCCAAAGGTAATCACCATTCGGCATCGGAGTGAACGTTCCGTCGAGCGGGAGGATTTCGAGACCATGCCGCGGGAGATCGAGTTCACGAATGATTTCGGGTCGGAGGAGTGAGACCACGTAGGAGCAAACAGAGAACTTGAAACCAGGAAAGACTTCTTCGGTGACCGCCGCACCACCGAGCACGTGTCGGCGCTCGAGCACAAGAACTTTCTTGCCTGCGCGGGCAAGATAAGCAGCGTTCACAAGTCCGTTGTGTCCGCCGCCAATAACAACGACGTCGTATTTGTTATTCATGCTAAGTGTTGGATAAAGCAGCTTGTTGAAAGACTGGTTAGGATACTTGCTCTTACTGAGTTCTGACAATCGGGCAAAATGTCCGATATGCGTCTGTCTTGTCGTGACGTTCGCTGGAAACCAGATTGGAACTCCTTTTCGATCTCAACGACAAGACAGACGCATATCGGACATTTTTAGCGGACATCAGTTATTATCCTCGCCGACCGTTGTTATACAACCACTTCAATCCAACAACTAAACATGCCAATCGGAACCCCATTCCACCAACGCACATTCGAACTCTGTGAAAGTCTTAATTACCGTGAATGGTCCGGCTACTACGCCGTCAGTTCTTACGAACCCCATCACGAACACGAGTACAACGCTATTCGCAATGCCGCGGCGCTGATTGACATCTCACCGCTCTACAAATACCGGCTGACCGGAAAAGACGCGACGCGCCTGGTCGATCGCATCATCACGCGCGACATGCGCAAGGTCTCCGTGGGCCAGGTTGTCTACACGCCATGGTGCGACGAGCGGGGCAAAGTAATCGACGATGGCACCGTTTCGCGACTTGAAGAAAATACCTATCGATGGACCGCGGCAGACCCGAGCTTGCGTTGGTTTACGCAAAACGCATCCGGGATGAATGTCGACATCGAGGACATCTCCGAGAAGGTTTCGGCTCTGGCATTGCAAGGTCCAACCTCAGGAAGACTGTTGAAAAGTGTCGTAACTGAAGGTGACATTACCAACCTGAAGTATTTTCGCGTCACTAAAGCACTACTTGCCGGTATTCCCGTCGAGATATCTCGCACTGGTTACACCGGCGATCTTGGGTATGAGATCTGGATGGCTTCCGAAGATGGTGTGAAAGTTTGGGATGCCTTGATGTCGGGAGGAAAAGCTTTCGATATCCATCCAGCCGGTATGTTGGCCCTCGATGTGTCGCGAGTTGAAGCTGGCTTACTGTTAATCGACGTCGACTTCAACAGCAGCAAAAAAGCATTGGTGGAAGAACAAAAATACTCACCATATGAAATGGGACTCGGACGCCTGGTAAATCTGGATAAGAGCAAGTTTGTTGGCCAGGCTGCACTCGTCGCTGAAGAAAAACGCGGGCATGCTCGAGAGATCGTTGGACTTGAAATTGACTGGCCCCACGTCGAGAGTTTTTACGAAACAGTAGGGTTACCTCCGGCAGTGTCACCGATG
>QHXL01000277.1:0-1934 GCA_003222935.1 Acidobacteriota bacterium | reverse complement strand
AGTTGGCAAAGCTACAACCAGCACATGGTCGCCGACATTGAAGAAAATGATCGCACTTGCGACAGTGAAGCGGGAATTCACTCGACCGGGCACAAGACTTCAATTTGAAATTACTGTTGAAGCAGTTCGTCACCAGGTTCGTGCGACAGTTGTGAAGACGCCCTTCTTCAACCCCAAAAGAAAAACAGCAACGCCGGTTTAAGTATTTCGGCATTGAGAAACACTCGAGAACGTTTCAACTCTGGAACAGCGCAAGTTAGGAAGGGTGGTTTACCCCCGCTGGATCCACCACAAGCCTGTTCGAAAACTAGCGGGGGTAACCACCCTTCCTAACTTGTACTGATCCCAGGGGCTTCTTAAGGGCGATTGAACTTGGTTATCCAGAAAATGAAAGATGATCTTTCCAGGCTGATCGAGAGTTACAACCCCTGCAGCACACTCGATCGCGCCTTCACTATTCCTTCCAGCTGGTACACAAACAACGATCTCTACAACCTCGAACTAAAAACAGTCTTCTCAAGCTCATGGCATTACGCTGCTCGCCGGGATCAACTTGAACAGCCGGGACAGTATGTCACTACAGACATCGGTAATGAGCCCATCGTAATCGTCCGTGGGAACGACAACGTTCTCCGCGCCTTTTTCAACGTGTGCCGGCATCATGCGGCAGTAGTGATGGACCAGACTGAGGGCACAGCCGCTCAACTGCGCTGTCCTTATCATGGTTGGACGTACTCGCTCGCGGGTGAACTGAAAGGCACTCCTGACTTCACGGGTGTTTGTGACTTCGAGCGTGAGCGCAATGGACTCGTTCAGGTCGAACTAGCGGAGTGGGAGTCCTGGGTTTTCGTCAAACTGAACGTCGGCCCACCTGACTTGAGCGAGTTTCTAGGCTCGGCGCTATCCAAACAAATCAGCCCATTACAGGTCCAAGACCTTTACTGGCTGGAGCGTCGTCACTATCACTTCGACTGTAACTGGAAAGTCTTTGTCGATAATTATCTCGACGGTGGTTATCACATTCCGTATTTGCACAAGGGGCTCGACAGCGTGCTCGACTACAGCAATTACCTGATCGAGAACGGCGAGAGATTTTGTTTACAGTGGAGTCCGATGGTCAGTGCCGGCGCTGAAGCGCAAACCGGTGCGGTTCGAAAAGGTGAGCGTGCATTGTATTACTGGATCTATCCAAACTTCATGATCAACTTTTACGACGGAGTGATGGATACGAACCTTGTAGTACCGCGTGGCGTGGATCAGACGGAAGTGATTTTTGATTTTTACTTTCCGGATGTTGTGACTCCTGAGGCGAAGGATCGCAATCGTGCAAGCATTGAAGTCGGACAAAGAATCCAGGAGGAAGATACCGCGATCTGTAAGTCGGTCCAACATGGTTTGAACTCACGTGCATACAACGCAGGGAGGCTTTCAGTCCGCCGAGAGGCAGGTGAACACTTGTTCCATCGTCTATTACACGCCGATTTGAAGTCAGGGCTTTAGAGCCTCTTTAGCTTGTTGAGCGTCGAAGTCCTCCGGTGTCAAATCTGAGTTCCTAAAGTTCCTTGCAGCCTTATGGAAGAGTCACGACAAGCTAAAGCATATCGGACAACTCAAACTCCTGGGCGCGGGCATCTGTTGCGCGTACTCGGATTCGGCTTCGGACTGTCAGTAATTATAGGCAACACAATTGGTGCCGGGATCTTTCGTACACCCGGTACCATTGCCGATCATCTTCCCAATGTCTGGTTGTTTCTTGCCGTTTGGGTCGTAGGTGGTATCTACGCACTCCTCGGTTCCATCTCATACGCCGAACTGGGCGCAATGCTTCCTCGCGAGGGGGGCCAGTATGCCTTTGCTCGCTATGCCCTTGGTGAGTACGCCGGATTCATCGTTGGTTGGAGTGATTGGCTTGCAACCTGCGGAAGCACAGCGGC
>QHXL01000569.1:3423-3834 GCA_003222935.1 Acidobacteriota bacterium | reverse complement strand
GGTGATCCCATTTTTCGCTGGCTCACTATCGCGTCAATGTTGAGCGCTATCAACGCCTGCCACTTGATGGCGACGAGAGTGTTGTTCGCCATGGGTCGCGACAAGTTGTTCGCAAAGGCTGCCGCTAATGTTAATAAGGGCGGCACTCCGGCGGTGGCTTTGTTTCTCAGCGTGATTGGTTCGCTGGTCTTCATCATCTTTGCAAAGACTTTCGACAAGGTAATCACCGTCGTTGCGTTCTTCTTCGTTGCTAACTACACGCTCTCGTTCATTTCGGTCTTTGTTCTACGACGTCGTGAACCGCAGAAAGAACGGCCGTATCGAGCCTGGGGTTATCCAGTCACAACTGGCCTGGCTTTACTTGGTTCGCTGGTGTTTCTTGCCGGTGCGATTGCGAGCGATACGCGAAAC
>QHXL01000569.1:0-3353 GCA_003222935.1 Acidobacteriota bacterium | reverse complement strand
AGGGAGATGTCCGATATGCTTCAGCTTGTCGCGACGTGAATAGGAGGTCTCCTCAGAGTCTTGTTGCGAAAGTTACGACAAGCTAATCTAAAGCATATCGGACATTCTGGCCCAAGTTGACAAATGAGAAGTGGAAAAATGACCAAGAACAATAAATCTTTCTCTTCTTATTCTTTGGCGGTCGTTGTGCAGCCTTCGTTGTCGACGTCCAGGACGCGAATTGTTGATCTAATCTTGTGTGCACGGAAGCAATCGGCAATCTTTTTCGCGATCGACTCCTCGTCTTCAGTCACCAATGCAATGATGCTGGGCCCGGCGCCACTCAACGCAATTCCCAACAAGCCCTTCTGAGCCGGTAAAGCCAGCGCTTCCCGCAAACCAGGAATTAGAGATTCACGACGCGGTTGATGCAGACGATCACGCATTGCCTCTGCAAAAAGGTCGTAACGTTTCTTTGCCAGCGCCGCGGTAAACAAAGACGTCCGTTGCAAGTTGTAAACGGCATCAGTACGACTCATGGTGCGCGGCAAAGCAGCACGAGCGACGTGGGTAGCCAACTGTGTTTGTGGAGAAACTACACACGCGCGGATCTTCGGCGGCCAGTCGAATTTTACCGACAACACCTGGGCCTCGCTGGTCACGCAGCTGGTTACGAACCCGCCATACAGAGTTGCGGCGACGTTATCCGGGTGTCCTTCAAACTCTGTCGCGTAGTTTTGTACTTTCTGATCAGACAATTCATGCTGACACAGCATTCCACATAACTTAATACCGCCAACAATTGCCGCGGCACTGCTACCCAGACCACTCGCGAGAGGAATCTCGTTGTGAACGACGAGATCGACAGGGGGTAACTTCAACGATTCACGTTTCGCGACTCGCACGATAGATCAAGTTAGTTGCGTTGGTTGGCAGAGCGGCGTTTTCACGTGAGCCGGTCGTACGCACCCGGCATTCTTCTGAGGACTTCGACAGCGGCTTAGCGGTAATCGTCAGATAGAGATTGAGCGCGAGTCCAAAACAGTCGAAGCCTGGTCCAAGATTCGAGGTGGACGCTGGCAAACGCAGAAAAAAATCATTGGGCATTAATCATTTTCCATTTCTCATTTTCAGAACCAACGTCTTGCTGCCCTTACAATCATGTGAGATAGGCTGCAACCCACAGCGATTGCCTTTTCCAGATCCCAAATGCCAAATGACAAATGGAAATGACCAATGACCAATAAATCTTCTTCCTTTAACCTAGCGACGAAAGAACTGAGCGTAACTCATCGAGGCTGCCTCGCACTTGGATTGGCGGATTACTAAACGTTCCCTGTATTCGCTGGCCATGTTCAGTCTCGAGCGAGTTATTGTAATACTTGTTCACATAGTCGGTGTCTTTTAAGAGATGCCCGGTAAGCACGGCGACAACGGTTTCACCTGGCTTGATGAACCCTTCTGCTCGCAACTTCCTGATTCCTGCAACAGTGGTTGCTGAAGCGGGTTCGCAACCGATGCCGTCGCGACCAATTACTGCTTTTGCGTCCGCGATCTCCTGCTCGCTTACCGTTAACACTTGGCCTTCGGTTTCACTCACCGCACGCAATGCCTTCTTCCAGGAAACCGGCGCGCCGATCTTTATTGCCGAGGCCAGGGTCGACGGATGTTGTTCATCAACAAACTCTCCGCGCTGCCCGTTGACGTAAGCGGCAAAGGGCGACGCGCCTTCAGCTTGCACTACAGAAATACGCGGCATTCGCGTCGTTAGGCCCAGCGCCAGGAGTTCCCGAAACCCTTTTCCAAAAGCTGAACTGTTGCCCAAATTGCCCCCGGGAACAACTAGGTGATCAGGTACTTGCCAGGCAAGTTGTTCTGCCAACTCGATCGCCACAGTCTTCTGCCCTTCAATCCGAAACGGGTTTATCGAGTTGACGAGGTAGATTGAACCATCGTCTGACAACTCCCGAATCACGCGCATACAGGAGTCGAAGTTCCCCTCGATTTCGAGTACTTTCGCGCCGTAGTCCAACGACTGGGCCAACTTCGCATAACTGACCTGTCCCTCGGGTACGAGGATCGCACAGAGCAATCCAGCCTGGGCAGCATACGCCGCCAGGCTTGCAGCAGTGTTACCAGTGCTCGCACAAGCAACCAGTCGCGCACCTAAAACTTTTGCTTGCGTGACGGCCGAAGTCATCCCGGTGTCTTTGAATGATCCGGTTGGATTCGCACCCTGATGTTTCAGCTGTAATGAGTCAACACCACAGTATTCGGAAGATCGTGGTGCGTTGTATAGCGGAGTATTTCCTTCGTTGAGTGTGACAATCTGAACGTCGGCCGCAAACGGGAGTAACTCACGAAAACGCCAGACACCACTTCGATCAGCCGCCTCAAAGGAAGTCATTCGACTGCGCCAGACGTTGCGCAAAGAATCCAGATCGACCGCTGGCGGTTCGGTCCAATCGACGTCGAGTAGTCCGCCGCAGCGGGAACAAACATACAAAGGCGCAGCTAATTCGAATGTCGATCCGCAGTCTGGCTCAATACAGCGTTGCGCAAATGGTTTTTGCATTCTCTGTGCTTCCCCTGTGTCTCAGTGGTTAACTAATGTACTTTTACCACAGAGGCCCGAGAGACACGGAGAACGCGCAGAGAATACTTGTTGACATTAGTTTGCACTTCCCATAAAAGGCGAGACAGGTTTTGATTCGACTGAAGGAGATTCTTAATGAAAAGTCCGTGGATGATTCGTCTACTTTTATTCATCACAGTGTTGATTGCCGTTCCCGCAGTTTACGGGCAGGCTGAAGCGACGCAAGAAAAAACTCGGCAACGATTAAGCGCACTTCTCGAGAGGGTTGGGCCCGATATCAAAGTTGAGTTTAAGCCCAGCTCAAAGTCGCAGTTTGTTTTTGCCGGCATGATGCGCGAAGGCCTGGCGAATGCTGAAAGCTTAGAGATCATTGTCACTGTTACTGAGGATCAAACAATTCGTTTCCGCGTGTTCCCGAAGTACAAGGGCGGCTACATCAACATCGACAAGGCGAAAAACTCCCCCGCACTTCTTCGCAAACTGGTTCAGTTGAACTCTTCAACGTTCCTGTTCTGGGGCGCTGATAATGACGGAGATATCTTTACCGGCTATACGTTCACTTTGGAGTCGGGCTTTCCGGATGAAGCGCTCAAGATCGTTCTTTCGAGTATTAAAAATTCTGACAAGTTTGTCGGCGAGATGAAGCCTTCGATCGACGGCGCTGGCACACCTTAAAGACTAAGACATATTCTGTTGCTGGGAACGCAGGCGTCCCCGCCTGCACGCCGTTAGCCATCAGCAACTTGGATTCGAAGCAGGCAGGCGGGGACGCCTGCGG
>QHXL01000276.1 GCA_003222935.1 Acidobacteriota bacterium | reverse complement strand
CCGACGCTAGTTGGCTGGGTCAGTGTTCCCAACCCGGAGGATTACTACAATTTCGAACAAGGCTGGAACAGTGGAACGCTGGCGTGGGAAACCGGCACAGGGCCGACGGCACTGATTCATGGTTTGAAAGCAAGCCTCGAACTTTTGACTAACGCAGGCACAAAGGTCATCGCGAATCACCTGGAAAGCCTGACTGACTATTTATGCGAACGGTTGAGCCCGAAAGATTATGAGATCGTGAGTTCACGCGAGTCCCAGGAGAAGTCTCAGATCGTTTGTATTCGTCATCGGGGCGAGTTGAGCTCAATGCGTCTTTACAGTGAATTAAAAAAGCAGAACATTGTGACCGCGCCAAGAGGCGACCGCCTGCGCATCGCTCCACACCTGTACAACTCCATCTCCGACATCAACGTCCTCATCGAATCTCTTCCCTAAGCTTACGACTTTAGTCACGTTTTAAAACCCAGACCACCTTCCAAGACTTTCCAGACTGCTCTATTACCGTTCGCCTGTACTCACTGATTTGTACGAAAGAAATACGCAATGGCCGATTCTCAATTAGTGAAGAAAAGGAAGAGTCAACAAAAACCCAAGAAACACCCAAATTTCTCTTGAGGGCGAATTGCGGGAAGTACTGGCACGGTCGTTGCCAAGAGTAAAGTCAGAACAAGAAGGGTAGATAAGGGTAAATCGGGTCAGGCTCAGAAAATTGCGGTGAGTGGAGGCTTTGGGGGAGGCATCCTCTCACATGATTTAAAGCAGACGTTGACTCTTTTGGGGGAACAGAGTGATGTTTGTGAACGCAATTGAAGAGCAACAATAGCGGTGCTGCTGACCGACGTCTTGAAGGGGCTTGGGGGAGCCTCCCGAGAAAAGTCAGCAGCCCGCAATTTTATTGATTCGGTTTAATAAGAAAGCGCGGTCGACAGCAATGTCAACCGCGCTTTTTTTATGTGAAATGTCCGATATGTTTCAGCTTGTCGTGACTCCGGTTTAAGGTGCCATCGGACTTTAAGCTGACGTCACGACAAGCTGATGAAGCTATCGGACATTTGCCTATCTGCCAGGTCCAAGTAAGCGAGCGGGATCTGTTTGAGGGGTTAACTCGTCGATGTTTAGTCTTAGCATGCCGCCGGCGTCCGAATAGGCATCTTTAAATCCCTTTTGTGCTCTGCGACGCGCAAACAGTAAAGCTCCCAACAACCCACCCAACGCCACGCATCCCACGAACGCATATCCAGAGGCTTTTACGACCGCGATGAAAACACCAAGCGTGGTTTCAACATACTGCTTCTCTGCTTCTTTGTAGATGTAGGGATTTGTGCCCAGCCATTGAACTATCTGCTCGTACTTGATCTGGTCGATCAATTGCTTCGCCGTAGCCTCGTCAGGCGAATCAAACACAAACACTGAGTAATTCCCCACGCGCCGGTAGGCGGCGGGCGCCTGCTGACCCAGTCTCCAAAGCTCTTTGATCTTCGCGATGATCCGCTCGTCGTTATCTTTCGCAAGTTGCGGAGTGTTGTACTCAACGACGAGAACTTTCCCCGAGCCTGTATCCACGAACGCTGCATCTCCATTACGTTCAGTGCGGATGACTTCTAAGACTGTCTGATCGGGCTTCAAGGATTGCAGGCTGTTGAACTGCGTCAGAAAGAGTGCGGTCTTTTTCGACTCTTCGGGATTTGGCAAGTGCTTGATCAGCGCAGGGATTTCATTTTCACCCTTGTCGAGAGTTTCGGAGAATGCCTGAGCAAACTCGTGAAGGCCTGGATTGTTGTCTTCGAGGCTCCCCATAATTCGCACAAAAACCGGGCCTTTAAAGAAAACAATCTGAACGCCACTCTCTGAGCTCGCCGTTCCAATTTCGTAATTTTTGAGGGTAAACGGAATATTTCTCGCACGCAGTGAATGCAAAACCAAGGTCAATTGCGAGTAGGCCTGGGCATCCTGATGGAAACGGTAGACTTCGACGAAGAACTTCTGGTTTCGCTTTCCCTGATATTCAGCACGACCTTCAAAAGCGTCAAGATTGCCAATCTGCATAAGTTCACGTTCTTGCTGTGAACCGTTCGAGGCCGTTGCGGTTTTCAGTACTTCTGGGTCAGGTGTATCTCCAAACGCAGAGATGCTTGCCAAACTAAGCAGTACACACAACAAAAGAGCGAATTTTGTAAATCGCAAAATCATAGACTCGATCAACTACAAACCGCGGTCTTCATTAGAAACCGACAGCGCTTTGATGTTCCCACAAACGGAATGGCAGCACGGAATAAGTTTAATGCCAGCGTCTCAATTCGCGCAAAAGCAGGTCGGCGTAGTGGCGAGGTGAACTAATGTTGTGCATGACGATCGTGCCGCCAACTTCGCTGGCGTTATCGACGATGATGTCGCCAAAACCGAGCAATCGCTGGGGAATGCTAGCTGCCACGGTTACGTCCTGAACTTTGCTTAGAGGAATGTTGCGAGTGGTCCTGGCGATGAGTCCCGTGTCAATCTCCAATTTCGAGTCGGTCATGGTGTACCGGATCATATTTCTTCTGATGTGGTAGTTAGCCGGAATCAGTAACAGGGCAAGTGCGATTGGTATCGAGATATATGCGGGAACGCTGAGCGACGCGAGTAGAAAAACAAGTCCAATTCCCAGGAGAACTGCGAGTGCATATCCGACTTTGACGAAGATCAGCGTAGGCCGAACCGTGAAAACCACGTGCTCCATTTCGTCGTCAGATGTTCGTTCGAGACCTCTAGCCTGAAGACGTGCTATTCGCGTGGCCTCCGGATCGCTTGCGGGACTGCCGCAGTTTGAGCAAAAGCGGACGCTTGGGGCTACATAAGCGCCACATCCTGGACACGTCATAGTTTTCGTCCTCGCCGTTGATTCATTAGACCTTCAGAGTTTCGGGTATAGCGAATGATACCTAATGCCCTCTAAATACAAAACGAGGCGGCCACCATGAAAGGTTCCGCCTCGATTTAGGAGTAGCACAGACTTCAGTCTGTGTTCTTTCGATATGTTTCAGTTGGAGGCACAGACTGAAGTCTGTGCTACGCGCTATTGACTGACTAGTTGCAAGCGCCCATCAGGCAAACGAGCCATGTAGATGCTTGGTTCATAGACGTTGAGTGGCTTGGCCTCTTTTTGCTGTACTTCGGCAACCTGGGTACGAGTTAGTGTGCTCGCATGTGCAGCTGCAGACGGATCGCGAATCATGCTGTAGCGCTTTCCGATACGTCGGACGTACTCCTGAGTTTCGCTGTAAGGCGGAACGTTGTAGCCAAACTTCATCACTGCGCCCTCGCCGGCGTTATAGCCTGCCAAAGCCAGTCTCACGTCGCCCGCGAATAAATCCAATAGAAAGCGCATGTACCGAGCGCCGCCTTCGATATTCTGTTGAGGATCCCAAATATTCTTAACACCAAATCGAGCTGCCGTTGGCGGCATGAGTTGCATCAAGCCGCGAGCACCTTTGTAAGACATGGCGCGAGACTTGAAACTCGATTCCTGGTGCATGATGGAATAAAGCAGCAGCGGATCAACCAGGTTTCGCTTTCCCGACTCAACAATGTAGGTATCCACAGTCGCGTTACCGGTTGTGAATCCAGCCATCGAGGGATTGATCGGTTGACTTGTCAGTGCGACCAACGCGCCGGGTGCGGGTGTGTATTTGTAGTTCTTCGACGAAGTAAGTTTTTTGCCAGCTCGTTCCGGAGCCTTTGGCTTCTCGACCGCGGGCGTTTGAATGCGAACGCCGTTGGCTGTATCAAAATTGTCAAACTGGTAGCTGCTCTGTGCATAAACACCGAGTGCTGAAAAGAGAATGGCGATTAGGGATAGGGGTAAAGATTTTCGCATTTCTTCGTAAATGACCGCTGAATACTGGATATTTTCGGAAACAAACTGAGGAGATCACCCATGCGGGGCAACGTTCAAGGCAAACCGATACTAACACGATGGCCAACCATTGCCAACAAGTTTGACCACCGTGTGTCCGATAGGCTTCAGCTTGTGGCGGCAAGACAGGCTGAAGCTTCGCATCGCACCGGGCACTCTCAATAATTAGTCACGACAAGACGGGCGCATATCGGACATTTGGTCACCCTATTGACAGCGGTAGTATCATCACTCGTGTTTTTCGAAAGTACCCTCACAATCAACAATTAACCGCGCGCTTCTGCGCGCCTCACAAAGGAAGAAAAAATGAAGAAACTACTCACACTCACTGTGCTACTTCTCTGTGTCTTCACCGCTGGAGTGCACGCCCAGGACTCAACCTCCACATCAACCAAGACAGCCACGAAACAGACCAAGCGTGGTCCAGTCTTTCGGGCGACTAAAGACCAGATCAATCAGGCCCAAGCATTGCTCAAGTCTCGTGGGTTTTATTCGGGAGAGCAGGTCGGAAAGCTTGATGATGCGACGCGTGAAGGACTGCGCAAGTATCAACAGGCGGAAGGTCTCAAGGTCACCGGAACACTAAATAAGATCACGCTGGAGAAGATGAGCATCACTCTGACTGACAAACAGAAGACGATGTAACCGTTCCCAATGAAGACAAAAGGGGCGACACTTGGGACCTTCCCTCGTGTCGCCCGTTCACTAAGAACCTATCTGTGTAACAAACCATCAACTTCTTGTTTTCTTAACAAGGTTTTATGGTGGCAAGGCTTCGCCGCCTGTTGTGAGGATTGGCTATGCCTTTCCGTCAAGCGCGCTCACCGCCTGGGCTGCGCCCTTGCTGCCGATGCGTCTAGGACTGAGCCGACTGGTTGATATACGTGGAAGGAACTAGCCATACACGAAAACCGCCGGAATGAAGAATACAGATGAGTCATTCAGTGGCGGGCTGGGGAGAAGGGCGGAGCCCGGGTCACTGGGCCAGCCTAAAACGGAAAGGCCCAGCCAATCCTCACAACAGGCGGCAAAGCCGATTCGAACCCCTACCATATTTTTGGTTGCGGCCTAAGTCGCGCAGTGCAGTCTGTGGATAATTCTTAAGTTCTTACCAACCGCTCGATGACAACATAACTTTCTTCGAGAGCTTTCGGAAGGTTCTCAGGCTGTGTGCCGCCCCCCTGGGCCATGTCGGTCTTGCCGCCACCCTTGCCGCCCACGATAGGAGCCAACTCCTTAATAACCTGACCGGCGGGAACTTTACTTGTGAGATCGTCAGACGTCCGCACAATCAGTGACACTTTGCCATCTGCGGTACCGCCAAGGACCACGACGCCAGACTTGATGCGAGCCAACAGCGTGTCTGACAGCTGCCGCATACCAGACGCATCCAAACCACTTGCCTCACGAGCCAGCACTTTCACGCCCGCAACGTCTCGAGAATCATCACCGTTTGACGAAGAGCCAGCCGATCCGGTCGCGATCTTCAAGCGTAACTCGTCCGCTTCCCGCCGAGACTTCTTCAACTCATCCTGTAGCCTGGATATGAGACCTGGAAGTTCGCCTCTTGAAGTTCTAAGTCCACTACTCAACTCATCAACCAAAACTTCACTTTCTCGAAAACGCTCGTAGGCATCAACACCAGTGATCGCCCTGATACGTCTAACCCCCGAAGCAATTGATTCGTCGCTGGTGATCTTGAACAAACCAATATCACCGGTAGCACGCACGTGAGTGCCACCGCAGAGTTCTTTCGAGAAGACACCTTCAGCACCTTTGATCGACAGCACGCGAACCTTCTCGCCGTACTTCTCACCAAACAGAGCCATCGCACCGGACTGCATTGCCTCTTCGATTGCCATCTCGTCGGTTTGCACAGGCTCGTTTCGAAGAATGTGATAGTTCACCAGCCGCTCGATCTCTTCTTTTTCGTCTTGAGTCAACGGTTGGTAGTGCGAAAAGTCGAACCGCAAGTATGTTGGCGCAACTACCGACCCTGCTTGCTTCACGTGTGTTCCAAGAACCTCGCGCAGAGCCGCGTGCATCAGGTGAGTCGCCGTATGATTACGTCTCGTAGCGTCGCGCTTCTCAACATCGACTTCGGCTGTAACAGTCTGTCCAACATTTAAAGAACCGCGTTCCAGCTTAACCTTGTGAACAATCAATCCTTGAACTGGCGAAAACGTGTCCAGCACTTTCGCAAATGCATTCGCAGTCGTTAATGTCCCAACATCTCCGACCTGTCCCCCGCTCTCCGAATAGAATGGTGTTTGATCGAGAACAACCTCGCCTTCGTCGCCTTCAACCAGCGAAGTGATCTCGGTGCCCTTAATTAAAGCAACGACGACCGACTCGTCGAAGTGAGTAGCAGCGTAACCTTTGAATTGTGAACGACCAGCTCGTTCGGCGACTTGGGCATAAACAGGATTCGCCTTGGCTTTTGCCTCCGCCTTTTCGTGGCCACCTGTCTGTTGCAACTCCTGAAGTGCCTGGTCAAAGCTCTCATTGAAGTGATTCTCGTCGACTGTAAACCCGCGCTCCTCAAGTCCAACGCGAATCAGGTCGCGAGGAGTACCGAACGTGTCGTAAAGACGGGCGAGCGCCTTGTATTCAGGCATTGCACCCTTGGTCGACTGAAACAACTCGTCCAACTTATTTAGACCGACTGTGAGCGTTGATCGGAAACGCTCTTCCTCGAGACTGACCATCTTCTGAATAAACTCACGATGAGCCTCAAGCTCGGGAAACGCACCCATCATTTGATCAACGACGAAGTTGGCGACCTTGTTGAAGAACGGTCCTTCAAACCCGAGTGTGTGATGACCCTGGTAGATGCCGCGTCGCATGATCTTGCGTAAGACGTAATTGCGACCTTCGTTACCCGGCAGGATACCGTCGGCAATTGCAAAAGCAGCCGAGCGAGCATGATCCGCGATCACTCGCATGGCAAAGCCTTCCTGCGTTTCTGGTTCGTAATGCCGATCCGCAAGTGTGGCAGTGAAGTTAATGATCGGACGAATAATGTCAGTGTCGTAGTTTGACTTAACACCCTGCAATACGACTGCAAGGCGTTCGAGTCCGGCGCCTGTATCAACGGACGGCCTGGGCAGGTTGGTCTGCACGATCTCACCCTGGTCGTTCAGGCTTCGCTCGTATTGCATGAAGACAAGGTTCCAGATCTCCATCGTGTCGTCGCCCGGGCCATTTACCAACTCCGCGCGATTCTTTGCTGGATCATCCGGATCGTCGCCCATGTAGTAGTGAACTTCACTACATGGACCACATGGTCCAGTGTCGCCCATCTGCCAGAAGTTATCCTTCTCGCCAAACCTCAAAATTCGATCCTTCGGGGCGCCAGCCTCTTCCCAGAGTCGCGCAGCTTCGTCGTCATCTTTGTAGACACTGAACCAAAGTCGATTGAGTGGCAGCCCGTAGACGTTCAGCAGAAGATCCAGGGCAAACTCGATAGCTTCTTTTTTGAAATAGTCGCCAAAGGAAAAATTGCCAAGCATCTCGAAAAAAGTATGATGCCGGGCGGTCTTTCCGACCTCGTCCAGGTCGTTATGCTTACCTCCCGCGCGAATGCACTTCTGCGACGAAACCGCGCGCACATATTCCCGCTTTTCCTGTCCCAGGAACGTATCCTTGAACTGGTTCATTCCGGCGTTGGTGAATAACAGAGTCGGATCGTTTGCCGGGAGTAGAGGAGACGAACGGACACGAGTGTGCCCATGATCCTCGAAGTATTTCAGAAAGATTTCGCGAATTTCGTTGCCAGTCATCATCTCAGCGAGTTTAGCATGCCGCTGATAAGACAGAGAATCAGCCGCAGATGCGCACAGATCAGCCTGAATTGAAATTCTAGATGACTCCTGCTAAGTTCTTATCGCCTCGAATTTCGAGGTCCTGGAAGATGTTTTGGCGAAGGTCTAATACGTTTTCGGCGCCCTGTCAGGAAGCAAAAGTTTGGAAATAGTGCTCTCGTCGTAGCTCTCGCAGCCTCACGATCCTGCCATACGCCACCTTCACAAACTAAGGAGTGACTCGTTCTTTTTTTTCGAAGTTCGAGTTCACCCGGGTCCATCCGGTTATCGGCGAACTTATTTTAGGATCGACGCAATACTGGTGGAGCTAAATCAATCCGCAAAAATTAATCGCGCTCGTAGTCGTGGAGTCGTCGATTGTTCCTCGTCGGATTAACTGTGTTAGCGAGTGCGTCCGTCGAGAAGTCAAGGCATAACAAAACCAAAGGGAGTATCGATAATCATGCATAAGAAGCTCACTATTCTAATCTCACTCACGTTCATCTTATGGACTGGAACCACTTTGTCAGCGTTTGCTCAAGCTCCAACAGCCTTCGAACGCGACCGTGGGCGCACCATGCTCACCATGATTAAAGCCGATCTAAAAAAGCACTACTACGATGCGGATTTTCACGGCATGGACGTCGACGCACGTTTCAAAGCAGCCGAAGAGAAGATGAAAGAGGCGACGTCCCAGGGACAGATCCTGGGGATCATTGCCCAGGTTTTGGCTGACCTTGACGACTCTCATACTTACTTTGTGCCTCCCGGCAAAAGTTCTACAGTCGAGTATGGCTGGCAAATGCAAATGATTGGCGATAAATGTTTCGTCGTTGCGGTAAAGCCTGGCAGCAATGCTGAAACTGTTGGCTTGAAAGAAGGCGATGAGATTGTGAGCATCGACGGCATTGGACCAATTCGCCAAAACTTTTGGAAGATCCAGTACTCGTACCAGGCCCTGAGGCCGCGAGCTGGCATGCGCTTGGTCGTCGTCAAACCAGATGGCAACGAACGACAACTAGATGTAATGGCCAAGGTGACCGAGGGTAAGCGGGTAGTCGATCTTACTGACGAATCCGGAAACGACTTCGCCGATCTAATCAGGCAGCAGGAAAACCAGGAGCGACTCGACTCACATCGTTATTACGAGCTTGGCGAAGACCTCATGATCTGGAAGATGCCGGCATTCGATCTTGGTGAAGCCAAAGTCGACGAGATGTTGGGAAGGGCCAAAAAGCGTAAAGCCCTGGTTCTGGATCTTCGGGGTAATGGCGGTGGCTATGAAACAACTCTATTGCGCATGATTTCAAACGTGTTCGATCGCGACATAAAACTAGGAGACGTGAAGCGGCGCAAGGAAATCAAGCCCGTGATTGCGAAGACGCGTGGTGGTAACGACGTATTTCCCGGAAAACTAGTCGTTCTTATCGACAGCAAGTCGGGCTCTGCCGCTGAACTCTTTGCGCGCATTGTGCAACTGGAGAAGCGGGGTACCGTGATTGGTGATGTTTCATCCGGAGCGGTAATGAGGGCAAGGAGCCACAGACACGAGGTCGGTGTCGATACGGTCGTGTTTTTTGGCGCCAGCGTAACTGACGCCGACATCGTGATGACTGACGGGAAAAGCCTCGAGCGCGTTGGTGTAGTTCCCGATGAACTAAAAGTTCCGACACCTCAGCACCTGGCAGGAAAACTTGATCCGGTACTAAGTTACGCGGCGTCGCTTGTCGGAGTGAAGATTTCACCAGAAAAAGCTGGAAGCTTATTTCCGATCGAATGGAGAAAGTAGTTTCGGCTTCTGCAAGGAGTGGAACTACTTTTATCGAGCAATGGTTTCTCTTGGCTTCCACAATTCTTTGGCTCACAATCTCTCGTCGTGAGACCACGAAAGCCTATTGACGATGCGGTCGATTTGACACCCGAGGAGCGCCGCAAACGCACATTCGATAGAGCTGTTAAGTTAATTTCAGCCAAGTCGCGTTCTGTTGCTGAACTGAGGGAACGTCTCCTTGAGAAGCGTTGGGCGAATAAGACCGACGTAGAGACTGTGATTTCGAGACTCAAGGAATACGGCTACCTCGATGACCAGCGGTTTGCTTTTAGTTATGCATCACTCAAAGTGAGAGAGCGACCGATTGGACGACGAAGACTGGAACGCGATCTCAAGTTTAAGAAAGTCGAAAGTACAGTTGCCGACGAAGCTTTGGAACTGGTTTATGCGGAAACTTCCGAGGAAGAGTTGATCGATCGAGCAATTGAAAAACGCATTCGTCTTAAGGGCAGGCCATCGAATCGCCTTGAAGCCAAAAGCCTATTTGATCAGTTGCTGCGGCTAGGTTTTCCTTTCGAACTCGTGGGTGACAAAGTCAGGGCCGTATCGCGGTCACAATTCGAGGAAGAGTGACCCTCACACACCACCTGCTTCATGCCGGTGGTGTCGAAGAGCTTCAATTCACTTAGAATCTCTTCATGACTGGGCTCTTAATAATCGACAAGCCTGTAGGACTGACGTCTCATGACGTTGTTGGTCGGGTCCGACACATCCTTCACGAACGTCGCGTTGGCCACACCGGCACACTCGATCCTTTTGCGACCGGGGTCTTAATAGTTTTAGTTGGTC
>QHXL01000275.1 GCA_003222935.1 Acidobacteriota bacterium | reverse complement strand
GAGCCGGTTTCTCCGGCAGCGTGCTTGCCGAGCGCCTCGCCGTCGGCTCCAACAAAAGAGTCTTAATTTGTGACCGGCGCCCGCACATCGGCGGCAACGCTTACGATCATTACAATGAGGCTGGCATTCTGGTTCACAAATATGGTCCACACATATTTCATACGAATTCTCGCGAGGTATTTGAATACCTTTCCCGCTTCACAGAATGGCGCCCTTATCAACACCGAGTACGCGCCAGCGTCGACGGACAGATAGTCCCGATCCCTATCAATCTCGATACGATCAATACTCTTTATGGGTTAAGTCTGACCTCTTTTGAAGTAGAAGAGTTTTTTAAGAAGGTTGCTGAGCCTGTTGACCATGTACGCACATCCGAGGATGTAGTTGTTAGCAAAGTCGGCCGCGAATTGTACGAGAAATTTTTCCGCAACTATTCGCGCAAGCAATGGGGCCTCGATCCTTCCGAGCTCGATGCAAGTGTAACGTCGCGTGTTCCTACACGAACAAATCGCGACGATCGATACTTTACCGACACCTACCAGGCGATGCCCCTACATGGATTCACGCGCATGTTTGAGAACATGCTCGATCACCCGAACATCAAGATCATGTTGAATTGCGACTATCGCGAGATCGAAAATGAGATACCGTTTCGCGAGATGATTTACACGGGACCAGTCGACAGTTACTTCAACTACGTTTATGGGAAACTGCCATATCGATCGTTAGAATTCAAACATGAGACTCACGACATGCCGGTCTTTCAGTCAGCGCCCGTCGTCAATTATCCCAATGAGCAACTTTATACTCGCGTGACGGAATTCAAATATCTCACCGGTCAGGAACATGCTAAGACGAGTATCGTTTATGAGTTTCCGAAGGCTCAGGGCGATGCTTATTACCCGGTGCCGCGTCCGGAAAACGCTCAGATTTATGCGAAATACAAAGCGCTCGCTGACGAAAGGCGGAAGGTTCATTTTGTCGGTAGATTGGCCACCTACAAGTATTACAACATGGATCAGGTTGTGGCCCAGGCGCTGACCACCTACGGAAAAATTGTTGGCAAGAAAAGGCTGGAAGCGACGGCGCGAAGTCACGGTAATGGCAATGGTAATGGTCACAGGCCAAACTTGAACTCAATCACTGTCGGCCCAACGCTCTTAGCACGTAACAGGTAGCGGGGGAGGCACCATGACGTCTTTATGGAAGTTCGGCGGTCTGCGATCGAAAGAGTTGGCGAAGCGAGTCATCAAGGAAGTTCAAAGCGATGATGTCTTCGGACGTGCAGCGCAATTGTCTTATTACTTTCTCCTGGCGCTGTTTCCTATGCTTCTATTCCTGACCTCAGTCATTGGTCTCGTCGTCGGTTCTGGCACAGGTCTGCGCCACAGTTTATTCGCTTATCTCAGTAGCGTTTTGCCTGGCTCCGCGTTCAGTTTAGTTGATTCGACAATGTACGAAGTCACTGCGGCGAGCGGAGGGGGAAAACTCAGCTTTGGTTTGCTTGCCGCGCTGTGGGCGGCTTCCAATGGAATGACTGCGATAACAGAGGCTCTCAACGTTGCATACAATGTGCAGGAGTCCCGACCCTGGTGGAAACGACGGCTGATCGCAATTGGCCTAACGATAGGGCTTTCCCTACTGATCCTCGTGGCGTTGATCCTCGTTCTCTTCGGCGGAAAGATTGCCGGGGTGCTGGCAGCGAACTTCGGTTTCGGAGATCTGTTTATTGTTTCCTGGAAAGTCGTGCAGTGGCCGGTTGTGCTGGCGTTCATGTTGTTAGCGTTCGCTCTCATCTACTACCTCGCGCCAGATCTTCACGAGCAAAAGTGGACTTGGGTAACGCCTGGCTCTGTCTCAGGCGTTGTGTTGTGGCTGTTAGTCTCGGCTGGTTTCAAGCTCTACCTACACTTCTTTAATTCTTACAGCAACACGTACGGAACTTTGGGTGCAGTGATTATTTTGATGCTTTGGTTCTACTTAACTGGAGCGGCAATCTTGATCGGGGGCGAGGTCAATTCGGAAATTGAAAATGCTGCAGCCGAGTCGGGCGATCCACAAGCGAAAGAGAAAGGCGAGAAAGCACCAGGCATGAACGATCGAGGAACAACCATTAGGGGAAACAGACCAGCGACTGCCTAATTTTCAAAGTCATGCAACCGGTTAAGGTTAAACCAGGATGCAGCCCACCTGGCCTCTTAGAACGCAAGGGCCCCCCTTTGAAATACAAGTCGAGCGCGTTAAGTCATCCACTCGACAGCCGATTATCAGGCCGCTCCATTTTCTTCGCTTCGCCTCCCAAACGTCTCTTTTTTGTTTCGAGTTGTGGACACAAGATTTCGTGAACGAGTGAGTGTGCGTTAGCGCACGGAACCAGTCTCCGCAAGGTCATATTGTCGCGACTAAGTCCAATGAGATCGTCTATTCATACATTTAGCGGGACCCTTTACCTTAGGACCATGGGTCGGTTACTGAGTTTTCCATTTATGCGATTCACCTTGCCTTTAGGAAAGGATCCAATCTGCGTAGTTTTAGAGGGCGTTCATGAAGTTAAGAGAACAAGGGGTTTATTGTTTACCAAACGGGCGAGAGTTGATCGCCAACGGCACTTATCTTTTGCCGAACCACAATTTGGATTCGGCAGTTTACGAAGTTAACGAAGACGGAAGGTTAATTAAGGAAGGAAAACTGACGGCTTGGGATATTTCGGACCTTCGCGACACGGGGCTCACTGTGGTTCTGAAAATACAAGCCTCATAAATACTGTTCCTATTCGACGTCGCCTTCGAGTGTTCGAATGAAAATATTATTCATTGGACCGGCCAGCGTCCGGCGGCGAAGGTTAGGTGCGTTCGCTGCCGTGATGATGGCTGCATTAACTTTGACCTGTTCACGAACGACCAACGAGCATCCCTCTGCAGGCCCGTTAACTGCTGCGGCTCCTATTTTAAATAAGTACACGCAGGACAACGAAGATGGCTTGTGGACGATGCCGGCAAAAAACTATGCCAGTACGCGGTTCAGCGGCCTCTCCGAAATAAACTCCGAGAACGTGAAGAACCTAAGCCTTGCATGGAGTTTCTCTACAGGAGTCACGCGAGGACATGAGGCAGCTCCTCTCGTAGTCAACGACACAATGTTTGTTGTGACTCCATATCCAAACATTCTTTACGCGCTGGATTTGACCAACGCGGGAAAGTTGAAATGGAAGTACGAGCCGCAGCCGGCAGCTTTTTCACAAGGAGTAGCCTGCTGCGATGTTGTGAATCGGGGCGCTGCTTACGCAAACGGAAAAATCTTTTACAACACTCTCGATAACTATACCGTCGCCGTCGATGCATCAAGCGGAAAGGAGCTTTGGAAAACTCTTTTAGGCGATATCAATAAAGGCCAGACAATGACGATGGCGCCCTTGGTCGTAAAGAACAAGGTGGTGGTCGGAAACTCCGGTGGCGAGATGGGTGTTCGGGGTTGGATAGCAGCTTTAGACGAAAGCAATGGAAAAATTGCCTGGCAAGCCTACAACACTGGTCCCGACGCTGACTGTTTGATTGGTCCAAATTTCAAACCGTTCTATCCGCAGGATCAGGGTCACGATTTAGGAGTAACGTCCTGGCCCCCCGATGCATGGAAAATTGGAGGCGGTACGGTTTGGGGTTGGATCTCATACGATCCTGAATTGAACTTGATTTACTACGGAACTGCGAACCCTGGACCATGGAACCCGGGCCAACGACCAGGCGACAATAAATGGACGTGCGGCATCTTTGCTCGCAATGCAGATACGGGTGAAGCAGTTTGGTTCTATCAACTCACTCCTCACGACCAACACGACTACGATGGGGTCAATGAACAGATCCTGCTCGATATGCCTCTCAATGGATCCACTCGCAAAGTTCTGATCCATCCCGATAGAAATGGTTATGTCTACGTCATTGATCGAACAACCGGACAAACTTTATCCGCAAATCCTTTTGTCCATGTAACGACATCCTCCGGAGTTGATTTACAGACGGGTAAACTCCTCGTCAATGCTGAGAAGAACACCGATCAAGTTGGCAAGGTCATTCGCGATATTTGTCCTGCCTCACCCGGCGCCAAGGATTGGCAGCCTTCCGCTTTTTCGCCACGAACCGGATTAGTTTATTTACCCCATAACAACTTGTGCCAGGACGCGGAGAGTGTCGAGACAGGGTACATCGCCGGTACGCCGTACGTGGGAATGAACGTCAAGATGTATGCGGGTCCAGGTGGCCATCGCGGAGTGTTTACTGCGTGGGATCCAATCGCGGGCCGCGCAGTTTGGAAGATCAACGAAAGTTTTCCTGTTTGGAGTGGGGCACTCGCAACCGCCGGGGACGTCGTGTTCTACGGCACGATGGATGGTTACTTTAAAGGCGTTGATGCTCGTAACGGTCAACAGCTATGGCAGTTCAAAGTTGGGTCCGGAATCATAGGCCAACCCATGACTTATCGTGGACCAAACGGTAAGCAATACGTTGCGATTCTTTCGGGCGTGGGAGGTTGGGCCGGGGCAATTGTCGCGGGACAACTCGATCCACACGATCCGACTGGAGCACTGGGTTTTGTCAACGCCGTATCCGACTTACCAAACTATTCGACTACAGGGGGAATGGTCTATGTATTCGCACTTCCCTAGTAGCTGGAGACTAATGCTGTTCGGCGTCATGTTGGGGGCACTCCATCTATCGTGTTCGTATGCAACGCCCCCAATTCAGTCAGCGAATCCGGTGCCGCAACCGGTACTCGAAAATGCCGCTTACACACGAGGAGTCTTGCGAGTTTGTTCTGATCCAAACAATCTGCCATTTTCAAATCAAAAGCTGGAAGGTTTTGAAAACAAGATTGCAGATCTTCTCGCTCGAGAAATGAATCTCAAACTTGAGTACACATGGTGGGCACAACGCAGAGGCTTTGTTCGAAACACTTTGAAAGCGGGAGCCTGCGACTTAATTATCGGAATCCCAAGTAGTAGCGAATTGGCGCTAACTACCGCCCCGTACTACCGTTCGACTTATGTGTTTGTCACGCGAAACGATAACCGTCTGAACATCAATTCCTTCGACGACTCGTCTCTTCACAATGTTCGGATTGGCGTGCAGATGATCGGCGACGATTTCGCCAACACGCCCCCGGCACATGCGCTGAGTAATCGAAAAATCATTTCCAATGTCAGACCTTTCACTGTCTATGGTGATTACTCAGAAGCGAATCCCCCGGCACGCATAATCAGTGCTGTCGCAAACGGAGAGATCGACGTCGCCATTGTCTGGGGACCGCTCGCGGGATTTTTTACAAAAACACGACATCTTCCGTTGAAGATCGTTCCAGTGAGTCCCCAGATTGACCTCCCGTATTTACCTTTTGTTTTTGATGTATCAATGGGAGTCCGGAGGAGCGATACCCGGTTCAGGGATCAATTGGAGACGATCCTTGAGCAGCGCCATTTAGAAATTGAACAAATACTTTCAGACTACGCCGTCCCTCAAATAAACCTGCGGGCGAAGCAAATAGGTTTGTGATTGTGCTAGTGCCACTTTTCAAAAAGAGATTGTTGATGGCTCTGTTGCCAGTGGCTCTTACCGTAACTTCCTGCAAACGAGAAGAGCGGAATTTCAATACTCCTCCGCCTAATGTTTCCGAAGCACAAACGAATCCTTCGTTTAAGAATCCGCTCGAAGAAAATGCTTATTCGTTGTCTGAAGGGAAGCGTCTGTTCAGCCAATACAACTGCAATGGCTGCCACGCGCAGGGCGGCGGAGGTATGGGACCGGCTCTAATGGATGAGAAATGGATTTACGGTGCTCGACCTGAACAAGTTTTCGCGACGATTGTCGAAGGACGGCCCAATGGAATGCCGTCGTTTCGGGGCCGTGTTCAAGAGACCCAGGTCTGGCAACTTTCGGCTTACGTGCGAAGCCTCAGTGGGCACGTTCCTAAAGACGCAGCCTCATCGCGCGATGACCACATGCAAGGCAAGCCTCCGGAAAGCCGGACTAAAGAACAACCGATCAAGAACACGTCTCCGCCTTGATCGACTGATAGGAGTTGGAACTGTTGAGAGCCAGGCAAATCAACTGGGGTTTTCTTACTTGGGTAGCACTTGTTAATACAACGGTGGCGGCTACCACCCAGTCGTCTGTTGATCCAGCCGGCCCGCAAGCACAGCACATTAGCCAATTGTGGTGGGTAATGTTGTACCTGCTTACGGGAGTATTCATTCTCGTGATGTCCCTACTTTCCATTGGCGCATTTAGGCGCCGGTCCAAAGCTGCTGAAACTAGTGGGCGGAATGTCATACAAACCGATTCGCTACGCGAAACAAAAATGGCTCGGGTTGTGATGGGCGGTGTGGTAGTGACGACAGTCATTCTTTTTGCGCTCCTCGTATCTAGCTTCATCGTCGGTCGAACGATTTACTCAACACCCAAGGAGCCCACGGTATTAACTATCGACATAACGGGTCACCAGTGGTGGTGGGACGTGCGCTACGAAAACCAGGTGGCAAGTCAGATTGTCACGACGGCAAATGAAATTCATATCCCAGTCGGGCGACAAGTGGTTTTTAAGCTGAACTCCGCCGATGTTATCCATAGTTTTTGGGTGCCGAACCTCCACGGCAAAACAGACTTGATTCCAGGTCATCCAGCAGAGACGTGGCTGAAAGCTGATCGCACGGGTGTCTATCGTGGTCAATGCGCAGAGTTCTGTGGACACCAACATGCGCATATGGCTTTCGAAGTAGTCGTTGAATCTGAAGAACAATTCCAGGCCTGGTACGAATCGCAGTTGAAAAGCGCTCCCGCGCAACTGACGTCCTCCCAATCGAGAGGCCTACAGCTTTTTCTTTCCAAACCATGCGTTATGTGCCACACGATTCAGGGAACAGACGCAGGGGGAAAAGTTGGACCGGACCTGACGCACCTGGCGAGTCGGCAGACAATTGCTGCCGGCGCGTTACAGAACAACCGGACCAATCTTTCCCGCTGGATCCTTAATTCGCAGGACGTAAAGCCCGGTAATCATATGCCTCCAATCCCCTTGAACTCAGAAGAGTTGAATTTCGTGCTCGACTATCTCGAAAGTTTGAAATGACACCGGAGACGGCTACAAAAACTGACGACGCTCTTCATCGCGAACTGGAAAAAACGTGGGGCGATAAACCAGGGATCTGGGGAAGCTTAACCAGCGTCAATCACAAGACAATTGGTAAACGATTCATCGTTACGGCGTTCTGTTTTTTTGTTTTTGCCGGAATCCTGGCTGTATTGATGCGGATCCAACTGGCGCGGCCCGAGAATCACTTTATTGGCCCAGATCTTTACAACCAGATCTTCACCATGCACGGCACGACCATGATGTTTCTGTTCGCCGTTCCGATAATGGAAGCAATTGCCGTATTCCTGGTTCCCTTGATCGTCGGAACGCGCAGTATTGCCTTTCCGCGTCTCAACGCCTTCGGCTACTGGATCTTCTTGTTTGGCGGCATCATGATTTTTGTTGCCTTCATTTTGAATGTTGGGCCGGACGCGGGCTGGTTCGCCTATGTTCCCCTGGCTGGTCCTCAGTATGCGCCGGGAAAACGTGTCGATTTTTGGGCGCAACTTATCACCTTCACAGAGGTATCTGCGCTCGTCGTTGCCACGGAACTGATTACGACTATCTTTAAGTTGCGTGCGCCCGGAATGTCGCTCAATCGCATTCCGGTCTACGTATGGTCCATTCTAGTCATGGCGTTCATGGTCTTTTTTGCGATGCCAACTATTGCGCTCGCGAGCACTTCATTAATACTCGATCGACTGGTTAGTACTCACTTTTTTAATCCGGCCGAAGGTGGCGACCCAATACTGTGGCAGCACTTGTTTTGGTTCTTCGGACATCCGGAGGTTTACATCATCTTCATCCCCGCGACAGGGTTTGTTTCTGCAATCATTCCTACTTTTGTTCGGCGACCAATATTTGGTTACACAGCGCTCGTGTTGTCCCTGATTTCAACTGCATTCATAGGTTTTGGTTTGTGGGTCCACCATATGTTCGCAGCAGGGTTGCCCAAGATGGGGCAGAGCTTCTTTACAGCGGCCACGCTGATGATCGTCATTCCATCGGGTGTGCAGATCTTTTGTTGGATCGCGACGATCTGGTCAGGTCGGCCCATTTTCAAAACTCCATTTCTTTTCTCGCTTGGTTTCT
>QHXL01000581.1 GCA_003222935.1 Acidobacteriota bacterium | reverse complement strand
CCAACTGTGCCGTGATTATCGGCGGAATTTGCTTGAGCTATTTCGAAAGAAATAAAAACAATCTTCATTTGATTTAGGCTAGCGATTGACCTGGAGCATTTGAAGGCATCTTAGTTCACTCACGACAAGCTAAAGCATATCGGACATTCTTACATCAACAACACGTCAACTCGATGAGCGTGGACCATATCTTCACAAGGTGACCAGGCGAAGATCGTGAAGCGGCCGTCCTGGGATGCAACTAAGGCGAGTGCATTACGTTGATCGAAAACAAATTGTGCAGCCGACAAATGTCTTGTACCACCATGCTCAGTTGGTTGAACGACGCGCGGTTCGTTGCCTTTAATCGGCTCAGTAATTACCCACTTCTCAACTGGCAAACTTCCGGTTGGTCTCCGAATCTTCGCACCGAATGCCAGGACCTCGTATTGGTCCGTAATAATCGTTGCGCCATCGACCGCGGTTAAGCCGGCAATGGTGTCGATATTACGACGCACAGCACTTTCCCACTGGCGCTCGTTCTCTTCCGCTACTTCCTGGTTCATTAAATTCGCAAGAGTTGAAAATGACGGCGAGGTCGCATAGAGGATGGGTTGGGCTATCGAACTTCTCCAGTACTCAGTACCACCGGGCACCACCAGTAAAGCACCGCCGTGTCCATGTGCCCGCATCGACGCAGCGAGTTGGACCAGCACATTCAGCGATGGGTGTTTGTCGTCGCCGGCAGTATTTGTGAATGCAAGCAGAGACCTCAAGAGATCCGGACAGTCGGGAAGACTCGTACCTTGTTGGTCGATGACTTTGACGTGCTCGCCTTTAAGCACAACGACATTCGCGTATTTTCCCAGTCCATCCATGCGCCGGTGCTTGATCACCAGCAATCCCGGCTCAATGTCTTCGAGTACAAAACAGAAACTTGGGACGCTGCGGGTGGCTCCCCAGACCTGGAGCTCGTTGTCGATGTACCAGACGCCAAGATGAATTTCAGGACGTTCAACAGCCGGAGCCAGCTTTGTTAGTACTGTTCGCGTTAAGGGCAACGGACGCTCAAACAGCAGCGGCGCTTTGGTGTGCTCTGGCGAGAGGTAAGCCAATGAGATCTTTGGAAAGCGACCTTCTTCAGGTCGGAAACTTGCCCAGAAGGCCGTGTCGATGATCGCTTCGATCGTTTTTGCATCAGGCTCTGGCGCCAACTCTGTTTCACCCGCGGCGACCGCTTCGGCAATATGAGAAGCAAAATGCTTCTCAACTGTTGGTGCAACAATGCTGGCTGCCTGATAGGTTGGTTTGTTCATTCACGTTAGCGAAAGGGAATTACTTGCCGGTAAACAAAGTGTTTTCGTCGGCAAAGCAAAGACCGTTGCCCCACGGGTCATTAGCGTAAAAAGAAAGCTCGCCCCACGGTCGTTTCACGATCTCACCGGCACTGCTGCCATGCACATCTTCGTCTGACAGACATTTGAGTTCCGCGGCCCGAGCATGAAAGCCTTCGAGATCACTCACGGCGAAATAGACATAGTCAGGCAACGGCCGGGGTTTCACTCCGGTTGTGTTTCCACCGGTTACATCGACAAGCGCGAGGATCACCTGGCCACAGTCGATGTAGTGTCGTGAAGCACGCGGGATTCTTCTCCCGGGATCGCCCAGGAGTTTTCCATAGAACTGCTCAGCGCGATCAAGGTCGTCGACCTGGAGAACGATGCGGTAGAGGACCGTTGTGTCTGACATTGGCGCTATCCTTTCAAAAAATCATTAGTCATTGGTCATTTTCCATCTCACCTGTCATTTTTAAAGACCGTCTTTGATTCTGATTAGCAGCACGAATGCTGGACAAGACCCAAACGAGTTCCGTTCTTCCAAATCACAAATGAGAAATGGAAAATGACCAATGACCAATGATTCGACCAATGATCTTTACCTTACGACAGATCTATCGCTCTCGTAATCAAGTCTATTTCAACGGTGATGTTGTCGCCGATGAAAGCCGCATTCTGTTTGTTCGAATAATTGATGCCGAATTCGCGTCGGTTCAAAACGATGCTGGCCGAATAGCCAACGGTCTTCTTAGTCTTTTCGGGGTTCTCCCAGGTGCCGTTGATGGTGAAGGGGAGTGCGATCTCTTTCGCCACTCCGTGCATCGTCAACGTTCCATGAGCGATGAAGTTTTTGCCCTTCTTCTCGATGCGTGAACTCTGAAACGTGATTTCCGGAAACTTTTCGACGTCGAAGAAATCGGCAGTACGCAAGTGCTTGTCGCGACCTTCGATTCCCGTATCGACGCTCGTCGCTTTAATCACGACGTTGACTGAAGATTTCGTAATGTCTTTCTCATCCTGATTCAAGGTGATGGTAAAGTCAGTAAACTTTCCTTTCACTTTTGAAAGGCCATTCAGGATTGGGACGGTAAACCCAACTGTCGAGTGTCCTCCGTCGATTGGGTATGGTTTACCCGTACTGACCTGGCCCGCAACGGTCACGGACAAAAGTAATATGGTCCTCTTTAGGTTGATTAGACTTTGACTAGAAACTTGGTAAAACCTGCCCCCACTAATTCTTCGTAAGCCGAAATCGTTTCCGCCGGCACTTCCTGTTCGATCTGAAAACCCCTGGCTGGATAGATTCTGATTCTTTGTAGATCGCCAACCATGATACTAACAACGTCTGTGAAAGAGAGAGCGCTGTTGCTGTATTTGCTCAGATATTCCGTAAATGAAGTTTGTGGCGAGGTAACGATCACATCCTTTTCGGGCCAGAGTTTCCGAAAGGTCGCAAAACTTCGTCGTTCCATATAAGGTTTTTGAACGACAATGAACTTCTGCAAATCGAGTTTGCTCGACTCGACAAGTCTGCGTGTGAACTGAATGTTCTCTCCGGTGTTTGTTGATTTGTCTTCGAGAATAATCCGCTCAGGATCTACACCGGCGGCCACCGCCAGCCGGCCAAAACGGACAGCTTCCGGTTCCGGCCACATTTCTTTTGTGATGCTGCCTGAGCCGCCTGAAAAAATGATGAGTGGCGCCCATGAAGCTTTGAACAACTCCACGCTACGTTCTGCAACTCGTTCATCGTGACTACACAAAACAAGAATCGCATCAGACTTTTGCAGCTGATGATTGAGCTTGTGATAGTCCCAGATTATTTGAGCTAGCTCGAGTTGGCGGTCGTTCATGAAGGATACGCCGTGCGCTAACTCGAGCGACCTCGAATTAACCCTATTGTCATTCGAATCCCACCAAGATGATATGCAGTATGCGTCAGTATCGACAGAGCGCCGTCGATGTCATCTGGGCCGTCCCACTCTTCGAAGCCGTTGATTGTCGACATCACTTTTGCATGACTATCTTGCAGTCGTGCCTTGATGTTATTCCACTCGTCCGGCGTAACGGCGCCGACCGTTTCCCAGATCTCTCGCCAGTTAACCTTCTGAACGTTGTTACCGCGCATGTAATCATTCAGGACGTCGAGATAGAAACGCAAATGTTCGACCTGGGCAGCAATCGTGGCGGAGTTCGGTCCAGGTTTTTCAGAAGCTTCCTCGGCTGTCACAGACTCGAGAGTTGCGAACAACGCGGTGCCTTTGTCGAGATAGATTCCCTGAACGTTTGAAAAGGTTTCTTCGAGACACTTGAGTAGTGGCTCTCTGAAACGTTCGATAGCAATTTGTTTTGACATGACTTCACGCTCAAGCTAATTCAAAGATACAAATCAGTGGTTCAAATTTCCTT
>QHXL01000580.1:2654-3690 GCA_003222935.1 Acidobacteriota bacterium | reverse complement strand
GGGCGCAAGGGATGGTCCGCCGGCACTCGTTGCTCTGGCGAAATGTAACTGTACATGCCCGCTTGTTGTTCGTGGTCTCCCCGCATTCTGTTCCTCCCGCGCCGGCGTTGGACCAGATTATAGTTGACCGTGATCTACTCGCGGGAAGAATCTTTAGTTTTTCAGCAGCCTGCTAGGACTACCCAATATCTCGCGATCTTTAAAGAGTCAGTTCTGTATAGACAGGAAACCTGAGTACCTAAATGCCATGATGCCGACAACTGTTTCAACAATCGGAATCCGAATGCCCGATGATTTTGCCGTATGCGAGTACGAGGAAATGCATAAGCTGGTAATAACAAGAAATTCTAAGAGTTCGATTGATTCGGTAGTCTTGAGTCAGTTTCTGGGTCGTTGGAATGCCGTTGCTCATAGATTCCGAGCAACGTCGGACCACGATCAAGCTTTTACGCTCGCTATCAATGAGTCCACCGACTCTCCCGCATTTCAACCGATACAGCGCTAGCGTTCGAAAACAAACACGTGCAAGAGCGTGAGCTGTTCGGTTTTTTTGTTACGGGCTTATCCGTACTAGAGAGCATTGCTTATTCCGTTTTTGCCTTGTGTTCAATGGTCAATGCTCAAGCGTTTGCTATGCAGAATGCGCAAGACAGGCGAAGGGTAAGCTTGGCGGAAACTGAGAAAAGACTTCTCGCGAATTTTCCCGGCGAACAATTAACGAGTGATTTTCGATCCTGCTTCGCTGATACTGAATTTCAACAATGGAAGGACATTCGGAACACTCTAGCGCATCGTACTTCTCCGCGGCGACTCTATCGGCAAACCGTTAGTGTTGGTGCGCCGAACACGAGCATAACTTCATGGGCGGCGGAATGGCCTGACTTCGGACTGAGCCTCGCCACTAGTACCACAGTGGATCGTCGGATTTGGTCGGCAAATTGGACTAGCGAATTCTTAAAGGCCGCGAATAAATTTGGTAGACATCATCTCTAGCTGGCGTCTGGTTTCCGCGAGAATATACGGAAGCCACGACTTC
>QHXL01000580.1:0-2509 GCA_003222935.1 Acidobacteriota bacterium | reverse complement strand
CGGTCCGCACGATCGCATTGTCGCAATCTGCGAAGTGGCGAAGCTTGAGCCATGCGATGAAACGAACGGCGCAGAAGCCCCGAAACCAATGCAATAAACGCCGCAATCGGTCAATTTTTGTCTAACACCTCGCCTTGTGCATTTGTTGCTAACTCCGAGTATGCCTCACTTGTCAACCACTTACAGGCAAACTGCAACATTGTTGCATTTGAACTTGGTGAGGATTATGCTACGCGAGCTTTTCTGAGCGCTCTGTTTTAGTTCCACGGAATAAGGGGGGCTAGGAGCAAACACACTAATAACGTGTTGCCAAGAAATGGCAACTTGGTCTCTGAATCTTAAGTAGGCCGCCTAGAACAGTGACAGCACGGTTTGCAGCAGTTCCACCGTTACGGTGGTGACGGATAGATCGTCGCTGGTTACCGTCGCAGTCGCTTGAGTCTGGGTTGTGGCGTCATCAGAAACGCTTTGAGTCACTGAACATGGCGGTGAAGGTATCTCACCGGGATCAGGCGGCGGACAGGGCGGCGATGGGATTTCGCCCGCAAAAGCTGAAAGCGCAATTGTCAGAGTTAAGGCAATGGCGACACACAAACGTTTTAGGTTTTTCATGCTGTCTCCTCAGGTTGGGTTAATGTGCGAGCTTTTCTAAACGAACAAGCCGAAGTGTTGTACAGAGCGGATGTTCGGCGGTTGCGCCGTTACAAACCTGGGTAGCACTCCGGTAGGCAAGAATCTTATCACTGTTATGGAAAGGCCAACCTCACATGAAGTTGAAGACGGAATTATTGGCGCTTAAGAGTCAAGGTAGCCATTTCACAATTGCCAAGCGCGCTGAGCTTTCCTGTTCCCTCGCAAAACAATTCGAGAAAACGGGCGACTACTACAGTGCTTACGAAGCTCTAAGCGAATTCTGGCCGGAGCCTCACAAGTCGCCAAACGTCGAAGGTCTTGAGCCACTATCAAAAGCTGACATTCTGCTTCGTGCTGGCGCGTTGGCCGGATGGCGGGGCGGTGCTGAAGCGGAAGGCGATCAGGAAATCGCAAAGGATCTCATAACTCGGAGTCTCACAATCTATGAGGAACTTGGCGCAACGGATCGACAAGCGGAAGCGCACGGTGAACTCGGCTTGTGCTATTGGCGCGAGGGTGGGTATGACGAAGCTCGTGTTCAACTGAGGACAGCGCTACTGTCGCCTGATGACAATGATGAGTTAAGAGCCATCCTGCTTATTCGAGCGGCAATCGTCGAAGGAGATTCGCTTCGATTCGACGACGCATTGCGCTTGTACAACGAAGCGTTGCCGCTCATTGAAAGAACTCAAGACCATGCGTTGCGAGGAAGCTTTCACGTAAATTATGGACTTCTTCTAAGGCGGCTCGCAACGCGCGAAGACCGAGAGCAATACATTGATCGCGCGCTGATTGAATACGCTGCTGCAAGTTTTCACTTCGAGCAAGCGGGGAACACCCGCGCCCTAGCTCGCGTCGAAGCAAACCTCGGTTATCTATTCTTTACTATCGGTCGTTACGCAGACGCTCATACGCACCTCGACCGCGCCCACTATCTATTTCTCGATCTGAAAGATATTGGTAATGCAGCGAAGGTCAATGACACGCGAGCAAGGACTTTGCTCGCGCAGGGTCACAAGGCTGAAGCTGAGCGAATTGCACGCTCCGCTGTCAGAACGCTTCAAAAGGGTGGTCAGCAGGCGAATCTCGCCGAAGCACTCATTACTCACGGTCTAACCCTGGCACGTCTTGGGAATCACGATCGAGCGAGAGCGCTTTTCGAACGCAGCATCGAGATTGCGGAAGTCGCCGGGGCAGGCGAAGAGGCGGGCCGCGCCCGGTTGACAATCATCGAGGAGCTTGGCGGCAAAATCTCTACGAGAGAACTGGCGTCGATATACCGATCTGCAATCGACCTATTGAAGGGGACGCAGGACCCAGCCACGGGTAACCGCTTGATTTCCTGTGCTGAGAAGCTGCTGGATGTAGTCGAGCGATTGGAACCTCAGGGGGATTTGCCGGAAGGGAACTGGGAAGGCTTCTCGTTCAAGAAACATGTGCGGGAAAGTGAAAGAACCGTGCTTGAGCGAGCGTTACGTGACGCTGGTGGTTCGGTAACTAAAGCTGCGCATTTTCTTGGCTTCAAGCATCATCAGAGTTTGATTTCCATCATTAGCACTCGCCATCAGGATCTCTTAAACGCTAGATCAACTGTACGCAAGCGGCGAAAGCATCTATCTAAACCGAAAACGAGAACGCGTAAAGCAAAGAGAAGAACACAGGTAAGGACGAACGCTGTGTCCATTTTGTACGTTGAGGATCACCCAATGGTTGCCAAGGTCGTGGGCGAAATGCTTCACGCCGCGAATTACCGCGTCGAACACTGTACGGACGGTAAAGCCGCGCTTGCCAAGCTTACCGGTGACGATCATTACGACGTGCTGGTTATTGATAATGAACTACCTGGTCTAAACGGTTTAGAGCTTGTGCGCACGAC
>QHXL01000075.1 GCA_003222935.1 Acidobacteriota bacterium | reverse complement strand
AGGTTGCACAGAGAAGAACTGAACTAGTTTGAAACCGCAGTTGCTACCTCAGAAAGAAGTCCCTTCTCCAAATGTCTCTGCTGGGTCGCAAAACTGGCAGCGTGCGGATCGTGGGTCACGAGCATGATCGTCTTGTTCATCTCACGGTTCAGAGTTGAGAGTATTTGGAGTATCTCTTCTCCGGAACGCGCATCGAGGTTACCAGTGGGCTCGTCGGCAAGTATCAAATCCGGATCTGTCACGATAGCTCGAGCGATTGCCACACGTTGTTCCTGACCACCTGACAACTGTTTTGGTTGATGATGCATGCGGTCTGACAGCCCAACCAAATCGAGCGCAGTCTCCACGTTTCGTCGTCGATCAGCCTTGCTTAGTTTTGTTAGCAGCAACGGCAGTTCGACATTTTCAAAAGCAGTCAGCACAGGGACCAGGTTGAACGTCTGAAAGATGTAGCCAATGTGAGCGTTGCGCCACGTAGCCAACTGGCTTTCACTCAACCTGTTCAACTGCGTGCCCATCACCTCGACTTCGCCTTCTGTGGTGCGATCGATTCCAGCAAGCAGATTTAACAGGGTGGATTTACCTGAGCCACTGGGCCCCATCAACGCGAGAAAATCTCCCTGTTCAAGAGTGAGATCAACATCATCCAGAGCGATAACTTCAAACCCATCGCGCGAAAATCGTTTACTCACATTGCGAACTTGCACAATCGGTGCAGCCATAGTTTCTTCACCCCAGGACCAAGCTATTGAACCTTCACGCGATCACCATCGCGTAACTTATCAACTCCCGAAACAGCTACTGATTCGCTGCCATTCAATCCGTCCAAAACGAGATAAGCATCACCGATTTCCTCACCGGTTCTGATGGTGCGTTGCTCAACTCGATTCCCTTTCACCACGAACACAAATGCTCCGCCATCCTTTTTCACAACAGCCTGTTTAGGAACGAGAACTCTTCCCGTTGGTTTACTTTCGGTGTTTGGCGTTTTGTCTGCCAGGAAATTCACCCGCGCGTTCATCTCCGGTCGCAAGTGTTCGTTGGGATCCTCAACCTTAACCTTTAACTGCACGGTTGATTTCGCCCGGTTTGCTTCGGGAGCGATCTCCGCGATGTGACCTGAATATCGGAGGTTGGGAAAAGCCTCGGGAATAATTTCGGCTCGTTGGTCCATCTTCAAACGAGCGAAGTCGGTCTGGCTAATGTCGATCTCAATTTGGAGGTCGCTAAGATCTGCCAGCCCGATCACCGAGGTTTTTGTTCCTGAGCCGCCAAATGCTGAAGGACTTACCATCTCGCCGCGTTCCACAATCCGCTCCAAAACTGTCCCTGTAACAGGAGCCTTGATTTCAGTCGCGGCAAGTTGCGTGTGCGCGTAATCGAGTGCCGCTTTCATCTGTTGAACCTGTGCTTCAGCCGCCCGTATTTCTTCAGCCCGTGGTCCTACATCGGTCATTGAGCTCGACTGACGAGCTGCTTCAACTAATGCGGCTGCCGTGTCACGTGCGGCCAGGGCACGATCCAGTTCGGCTTTGGATGTGACCCCCGCTTTGTGGAGTGCTTCAGCGCGTTTGTACTCCGCTTCCGCATTCTTCAGGTTCGCCTCCGCTTGTAAGACAGCCGCACGATCTTTCATCTTTTCCTGAGGTCGTGAGCCGGTTCGCAGTTGGTCCAATCGCGCCTGCGCAGCGGCGAGATTTGCTTTTGCCTGATTGACCTGCGCGCGAAACTCTGCGCGCGGAACTCAGCATCCTCGAGTCTGACCAACAACTGACCGGCCTGGACGAGGTCACCCTTTTCCACGCCAATCCACGCCACGCGTCCCATCACTTTCGCTCCCACGGCGATCTTGTGATGGGCCACAACATATCCTGAAGCCGATAACAACGTCTCACCCGCCGAAGCACTACCGTCCTCTGTTTTGACCGACGCTACAGCAATACTCTTAACGCTCGAATACAGAAACACATATCCCAGGGCCGCCAAGGCCAGCACTACCGCAACTACCAGCAAAATGAGTTTTGGCGAACGACTCTTGGAGACTGGCGTCGGTTTCGGCACGCGGTCAATCTTTAAGCTTCGGAGTCGCTTATTTAGATCCTCTTGATCTTCTTTAGACTTTTGATTGGTAACCATTATTCAGTTCATCACGCGCGTAAGGCATCGACAATCTTAAACCGAGAAGCACGAATAGAAGGCAACAAGGATCCGACAAAGCCGATGACCACGGCAAAGATCAACGCAGCAAGCATCAAGCCAGGTGTCACTCGAAAGTTGAAGGCAATTTCACTAAACGTCACGAAATTCGAGGTACCGGTTGAAACAAAGTTCAAGGGTAGCGCCAACAGGATTCCGATAATCGCACCGATCAGAGCGATCGATACTGACTCCAGAAGGAAAGCGATCAGAATGCTGAGCCTTTTAAACCCCAGCACGCGCAAGGTGCCGATTTCTTTAGTGCGACGAGCCACCGCAGCATACATCGTGTTCATTCCAGCAAACCCGGCGCCGACTGCCATGATCAATGAAACGAAAACGGCGAGGCCCTTCAGTGCGCCAGAAGCGACGCCCTGCTGGTCTTCGTAGAAGACGCGCTCAGATACGGCCTTGAGATGTAGTTTTGGATCATCTGTGATTCGTTTTGACAGTGCGGTTAATGCATTCTGATCTTTCGCTCGTAACAAGGCAGAGGAGAATGCGGGTCGATTAGTGCTGCTTGCGAGTGAGTTGGCATCAACCCAAATCTCCGATTCAAATGCCTTGCCTGCTGAATCAAATAGTCCAACCACGGTGTAGTCTGTTGTCTGAATACGAAATTTGTCTCCAATTCCCAATCCTTGAAAGCGCTCTGCAATCCTCTTTGAGACGACCGCTTCAGTTAGACCAGACTGAAATAACCGCCCCTCGGAAATGTGAAACCCTGAGCGCAACTTGAACGACATTGGACCCACTCCACGAATGGTGACGTTCGAGCCCTGGTTCTGACCCTTGCGCGCTTTGTAGATCAACGTGATCATTTCACCGGTGGCAAGCGGCTGATCGTCGATACGTTCAATTCCATCCAAAAATATCAGGTCTTTAAAGTTCTCGCGGGTAATACTGCTATTAAGTTCTGCAGTACTACCCTCACGCAAAACAATTAAATTCAACGGCTCACCACTGCTCTCCAAAGTGAGATCGATTCCGCGAGCCAGCGCCATCACCAAGAGAAACACGGCGACGGTGAGGCCAATCGTGAAAGCTGTGGCAAGCGTACTTCCTTTGCGCACGACAATATTTCGGAAGTTGTATTTAAGAGGAAGTACCATTCTATTCAGTGCTCCGCAGCGCCTCGGCAATAGTGAGTCCCGAAACGCGATAGGCCGAATAAAACACGCTGACGAGACCAACCAGGATTGCTAACACAAACGCGGAAACCAGAGTCTGAGTTGTCGGGACGAACGAGCCAAAGTTAGGGATGTAAAGACTCAAGTCTACCGACCCATAAACGAAAACCGCGGCACCAATTCCGATCGCCGCACCAATGCAGGAGACCAATAACGACTCGGCCAGAAATAGTCCTGCGATAGTGCGACGCTGAAAACCAATCGCCTTCAAAGTGCCGACTTCTTTAGTTCGTTCCCTGACAGTCATCGCCATGGTGTTGCCCATGATTAACAAGACCGAAAAAGTAATAGCGCCCATGATCGGGTATAGAAATCTTTTGACGCCACCTATCATTGCCATAAAACTCAGGGCAAACTCTCGCTCGGACTCCGTCTTTGTGGGCGCGTCCGAGTTTGCAAACGTTGAGTCAATTGTTTGGGCGATCTTAGGAACATCATCAGCTGAGTTTGCCAGAATGGTAAACAGACTCGCCTGGTCCTTGGCCCAGTCCGGCAAGAGTTCATTGAGATAGTCGCTGTGGAAGAAAAGAGTCTTTTCGTCCCCACCTGTGCAGACACCTCTTATCACGAACTCAACACTCTGGTTGTAAATTGGACTCTTAAGCGTGACTTTCTGGCCTGGAGCAAAGCCATAAAGCTTGACTAACTTCTGTCCGACTATCGCTCCTTGCCTGTCGTTAATGAAGGCTTGCCATTCGGCGTCCGACATTTTCAGTTCGGAGTAAATAGTTCTCAACTTCGCCGCATCGACACCAAAGTTCGCAAAGAAATTTCGTTCATCTTTGTAGATTCCACCAAACCAGTTGAAGGGCATCGCATCCTTGACGCCGGGTGTCGACCGGATACGCTGAAGGTGCGCCATCGGAAGAATGAACCCAAGCGACACGGAGTGACGAGTTGCCAGTCGCAGCGGACTCGTCGCGTCAACTCCCTTATCAAACTCAGTCAGGATCGTAGCCAGGGTGATCATCAGAAAAAGCGAGACGGTGAGGCTCAAGAGGGTCAGCACCGTTCGCCTCTTATTACGCAGGATGTTCTTCAGAACCAGTTTGGCAAATTTCATAAGCTGTTTCCCTGATGCAGCAAGTGGAGTTAAGAGCGTGTACGCGCGAAACAACAAAAGTGTTCACACATATCCTGTTTCGACTTCAATCACCTACCAGTTAGTCGTCTCAAAAGGTCCGAGATCGACAAGCTGTCAAAAGAATTTTCGTTTCGCAAGCCCTTTCGGCACTCAAGTAATTCGAAGCGGGCACGCGGGGACGCGTGCGCTCCCAGCAACTGCGTTCACTCTGGTGCTAAGAAGATACTAAAGGGAACCTAGCCCTTTAGTCGCGCGGTCGAGCTAAAGTAGTCCTCGTGCTGGGACCGCAGGGGTCCCCGCCTGCCCCGTCGCGACCTTAATCCCTCTGGCCTAACCCCAACGCCAAATTCTTCTTTATCAACTCGTACCGCTGCTCGACAGCCGCGAAGGAACGCAGCGGATCGGCAGGAGTGTTCATTACATAATCCAGCAATTTATCGACAGTACTTTCGGCAACGTGAATTCGTGTATCAGACGACCCGTAGTAAATAAACACTGAACCATCGTCCTTTGCTATCCAGCCGCTGCTGAACAGAACATTAGAAACATCACCGACTCTCTCCTCGCCTTCGGGCGCCAGAAAGTATCCGCCGGGTTGATGCGTCATCCTCCGGGGCTCATTCAAGTCGCAAAGGAAAAGATACAGCACATAGCGCAGGCCCGCTGCCGTGCCGCGAACACCGTGCGCCAGGTGCAACCAACCTTGTTTGGTTTTGAGCGGCGCCGGCCCCAGTCCATTCTTTACTTCCTTGATTGTGTGATACCCACGTGTGTCGATGATAATTTCCCTATCTATAACAGCCGGATCGATTTTGTCAGAAACTCCCCAACCGATACCTCCTCCAGTGCCGGCTTCAATAAAGTCATCCTGCGGTCTGGTGTAAAACGCATACTTACCAGCGACGAATTCCGGATGAAGGACCACGTTGCGTTGCTGCGGGGAGTTGGTTTTTAGATCAGGAAGGCGTTCCCAGGTTCGCAGGTCCTTTGTGCGAGCTATCCCACACTGGGCCATCGCGGAAGAAAGATCACCTGGCGCTGCGTTGGGATCCTTGCGTTCCGTACAAAACAGACCGTAGATCCAACCATCCTCATGTCGAACCAGACGCAGATCGTAAACATTGGTGTCGGGAAGATCTGTTTCCGGCATCAGGACCGGATAGTCCCAGAAACGAAAGCCGTCTATGCCGTTCTCACTTTCCGCAATTGCGAAGAATGATTTGCGATCGACCCCTTCCACACGCACGGCGAGCACGTACTTGCCGTCAAACTCCATGGCCCCACAGTTGAACGCGGCATTAATGCCCAGGCGTTCGAGCAGATTTGGGTTGGTTTCGTAGTTGAGATCGTAGCGCCAAAAGATGGGGGCGTGTGCCGCGGTCACAACTGGATTGACGTAACGATCGACAATTCCGTTACCTGACTCGGCCTTCGTATTCTTGCGACCCAGCAGTTCGGACTGCCGGTCCATCAACAACTTCAACTGCGAATCAAATTCACTTCGTTGCATGTTTTTCTCTGCTTACTCTGTGTTCTCTGTGTCGCTGTGGTGAATTGCGGCGGTAGGTTACAACTTTACCACCGAGACACAGAGACGCAGAGATCACACAGAGAAGAACTTACTTACCAAACTTCAGCTCGACTCGACTGATCTGTGCATCACCAGTAAACACAATCTTCACGAACGTACTTTTTCCTTTGATGTCAGCGAGTTCGTACTTGACCGGCAACTTGTATCCGTAGAGATTTCCTTCACTCAAGAACCGACTAATCGTTGGATTCACTTTGGCGAACGTCTTGCCGTCACTTGAGACATAAAACTCAAACTCCTTCTCTTCGCCTTCCATCAACGTCAAAACGGTTGCCACATGTAACGGATCGCTCGTTCGATAAATGATCGAGTCGCCCTTACTACCCTTCAGACGATGAGGGTCCTCCCGGTAAGGTCGCGCATTCGCAGTTTCCAGACTGAGCTTCCCCTCACGTGATGCAATCTGCGAGAAGTCGATCATTTCATCAACCAGATACTGGTCAGTCACTCGCACTGGCCCAACCACGTTCGACGGAACCGAGGTCCCCGCCAGGTTCTTTGCGCGCACTCGATAGTAGTAACTCTTACCAGCCGAGGCTTCATTATCTGTAAACAGCGGACGATATCTGACCCACGTGTCGTCAACCTGTTTCCCGACGACTTTCCAGGCACCATCACGTTCGGTCGACCGTTCAACGTCGTAACTGGAAGCGCCGACTGATCCTTGCCACGAAATCTGTGCCGACGAAGAAATCGGGAGCAATCGTGGTGGCGCTGGCACCTCAATGGACGGCTCCTTGAGACCCTGAATTTCAAAAGCCTTCGCACGCATTATCTTCAGAGTCGCAGTTTCGTTCCAACCTTCACCGCTGGGAAATCCAGGATAGTGATAAGGGTTGTAAAGACTCGCGCTGGCCGGTTCGGAATGCCAGTAGAACCCACCGTCGCGATTGTGAAACCGAAGACTCCAGATCATCGCACCCGAAACACCGTTGGCAATCACAGTATCAAGAACGCTTTGGATGTCAGCGGGCGGGATGAATCCAAACTCGCCTACGATGTACACCTTTTTCCCGGCAATCTGCTTATGAAATCTTTTAATGTCATCAATCATTGGGACGCCAGCCGTGTTTTGGCCTGGATAATGATGACTTGAGACGATGTCGATATTCGGATCATCGAGCGCTTCCGGTTGAACCTCTTTCCGGCCGATGTAGAGTCCATCCCAGATGAGGTGGTTTGAATCGAGAGACTTGATGTGGGCGGCGATCTCTTTGGTCCATGAGTAAGGATTGAAGATTTCGTTTCCGGTCTCCCATGCGAGTAACGCTTTATCGTCTTTGTAGAGAGTACCTGTGTAGGTGTTGCGCCGGTTGACGACAAAGCTCACGGTCTTTTTGAAGTCGGCGATAATTTCGGGGTCGTTCCAAAAGTCGTCCGTTTTCTTTCCGTGATACTCCGCGTATTGCTCCGCCCCACCCCACCATTTCCAGTTATCAACCAGCGGAACGATCACGCGAATGCCAACGCGGTTTGCGACCTCCAGGACCTTGTCGAGTGCACGAAAGGCTTCTTCGTTGAACTCACCCGGTTTCTTTACATGACAGGGGATCGCATTCGGACCAGACTTCTTGCAGATTGAAATAACGTACATGCGAGCGACTCGGCCGCCCATCTGTTTGATCGTCGTGAGTGCATCCGTTATTTCGAACTCGTCGGGAAAGCGCCACTCGTTCGTGGCATCAAAAGCCATGTTGTCTTCCACGAGGTGAAGGTTGGGAATGTTGAAGGAAATGAAGCGGTACTGCTTGTCACCCTCCATAAGCTTGTCACCGGAACGAGTGATGAAGTGACTCATGTCGTTCTGAGCGGCGACGACAATCGAAGTGCAGAAAACGAGTAGCGTGATGAATAACAGGCGTGATCTTAATATCGAGTTCATCGGTTGTAGTTGAAATCCTCTGTGCTTACTCTGTGTCCTCTGTGTCTCTGTGGTGCATATTTGTTTCGTTCTAATTCACCACAGAGACACAGAGGGCACAGAGCAACCACAGAGAAATCAAACGGGCCCTCTTGACCTTAATTGCGCTCTAGCTGGTCGTACCAAAACTTTTTGAGGAAGATCGTTGTCGCGACGAAAACCGCCAGCGAGATAATCACTCCACGGAAATTGCGGAAGACCACGTACAGCGGAATAGTAACGAGCGTCATTTGCCAGGCGATGCCTACCGCACAGTTACCTAAATCTCTGGCTGCATTCTTATTTGGTTCGATGCTCGCATTTTCGCGCGCGACCATTGCATGCACAGGTTTCCAAAAACCCCACGGACGCACATTGCGATAGAAGTTCTTCAGTGTTTCTTCCTCCACCGGCTTGGTCAGTAAGCTTCCAGCGATACATGCAATCGTGGAAAGAACGAGTATGAACGGAAATATGTAGAGCGGCTGGACGTTGGGCGCAATGACAGGTGAAAGCATTGCGGAACTGATACCGACGACCATCCCCCAAAAATAACCGTATCCATTCAGTCGCCACCAATACCACTTCAAGACGTTCGCTGCCGTATAACCGCCAAAGAGTCCACTAACGATCCACTGCGTGATCTGATTTATGGACGACAGAAAGAAGCCCACGCTAATGCCGCAGACCAGGATTAATATCGAGGCCAGGTAGCTGGCCCGAATCAGAGTCCGGTTCTCTGCTTTAGGATTGAGGTACTGCTTGTAGAGATCGTTTACAACGTAGGCCGCTCCGGCATTCACCGTGGCACTGAAAGTCGACATGAACGATGAAAGCAGTCCAGCCAAAAGAACGCCCAGGAGTCCAACCGGCAGAAAATTGTTAATAACGTAGGGCAAGATCAATTCGAAATCAGGCTTTCCTCCCGTGCTCTTGAAAATCGGAACGACGAACGCCAGGCCAATTAGCGTGATTCCGGCAATCAGAATCCAACGTGGCACGAGACAAACCGAAACAATCGCACTCATCAAACTTGCTTCACGCGGACTCTTAGCAGCAAGGATGCGCTGCATGTCATAGTTTGGCGCCGAACCCGCCATGCTGACGAGCACGCCTTTGCAAATCATCAGCATAAAAAAGAGGGCGAAGAACGAGGCCATGCCGTCATCAACAATCTGTTGATTCATAGCCGGCAAAATTTGAGACCAATCAAGTGCTAACTGGAGACTGAACAGGTTTTGCCATCCCGGAGGAGTTAACTGGCCCAGTGTCGCTGGATTCACTGCCTGGTTCGCAACAATCGCAATGACAACGCTCGACACGGCCATCAGCAAAAACTGAACAAAGTCAGTCAGGACCACGCTCAACATACCGCCCATCACTACGTAAATAGCGGTGACACCCATAATCAGAATTGCATAAGTGTTGGCGGAAAGATCCCATGGAAGAAAAACTTTGCAGAACTTTCCCATTCCCTGAAAGTCGTAGCTGATAAAACCGACGACGCTTACGAGGGCAAATAGAACGATCACGGCACGGGCAAGTTCCCCACCCCGGCCCGAACCAAATCGCGTCGCGATCCACTCCGCGCCTGTCCGCGCATTGGAGCGCCTCACCCAACCTGAGAGATAAACGGCGTCGAAGACTTGATTGAACACAGGCCAGAGCCACGGCAGAAAGATGGCCTTCATGCCATACACGAAAAGGATGTAGACAAGCCACATCGTGCCGGTAATGTCCCACATCGCTGAGGCATTGGAGATACCCAACAGCCACCACGGCATTGTCTTTTCGCCGAGAAAATAGGAATCGAGATTTCTGGATGCGCGCCGGGTGACGTAAACTCCCACGGAAATCATCGCGACGAAATAGAAAACCAGGACCACAATGTCCGGAGTACTAAGTCGCATTTCTTGTTTCCCTTCA
>QHXL01000579.1 GCA_003222935.1 Acidobacteriota bacterium | reverse complement strand
ATCTTTCCAGTGTTTTTCAGGAGGGAATATGTCGATCACAATTCGTCAGACACGGTTTTTCGTGTCTCCAGTTTTAATCACCGCATCAATGATCACGATGAACATGGAACACTTCACCACGAATTCGTCGGCACAAATCAAGTCTGGGCGCTCAGTCGTTCGCGCGCAGCATGGAATGGTAGCTACGAGTCAGCCGTTGGCTTCTCAAGTTGGTTTGGATGTGCTCAAGCGCGGAGGCAATGCTGTCGACGCTGCAATAGCAATGGCTGCGATGCTAAACGTCACTGAACCGATGATGACAGGCGTCGGTGGCGATATGTTTGCTTTGGTCTACTGGGCCAAGACAAAAGAATTGAAAGGCCTCAACGCCAGCGGCCGTGCGCCACGGGCCTTGAGCATAGATTATTTCGCAAAGAACAACGTCAAGCAGATGCCGGAGTTCGGGATGGGAGCCATTACAGTGCCGGGTGCGTTTGATGGATGGGTAACACTGCGCGACAAATACGGCACGATGAAGCTTGCCGACCTGATGGACCCCGCAATCTCTTACGCAGAAAATGGCTTTCCGGTAATGGAGAAGACCGCAGAAGACTGGGAAGCAGAGGTTGACAGGCTAAAACTTAATCCCGCTGCTACCTCAAACTATCTCGTGAACGGCCGAGCACCACGTGCCGGTGAAATCTTTCGTCAACCAAACCTTGCACGAACGCTGCGTCAATTGGCAGAAGGTGGGCGCGACGCCTTTTACAAAGGTCCGATAGCAAAAGCGATCGCCGATTACATGAAAGCCAATGGTGGCTTTATCACCCTCGAGGATCTGGCGGCGACAAAATCGGAGTGGGTCGAACCAATTTCAACAAACTACCGCGGTTACGACGTATTTGAGATACCGCCGAACGGACAGGGTATTACCGCATTAATTGCCTTGAACATACTCGAAGGATTTGATCTCAAGGCCATGCGTTCGGAACCGGTAAAGTATGAGCACACACTCATTGAAGCCACAAAGCTAGCGTTCGCTGATCGCAATCGTTACATCGCCGATCCAGCGTTCGCGAAAATTCCGGTCGCGGAACTGCTATCGAAAGACTATGCGGCTAAGCGTCGCGCTCTAATCGATCCAAAGAAGGCAATGGACTCATTGTCTGCCGGCATCATCAATGTGGGAAGCGATACGACTTACTTCACAGTTGTCGATAAAGATGGAAACGCTGTGTCGTTCATCAACAGTCTCTTCGACGCGTTCGGCTCTGGAATAGTGGCGGGCAACACAGGAATTGTCTTCCAAAACCGGGGAAGCGCCTTTTCGTTGGATCCAAAACATCCAAACGCACTGGCACCCGGCAAACGACCGTTTCACACCATCATTCCGGCGATGGTCCTGAAAGACGGTCAGCTGTGCATGTCGTTTGGGGTGATGGGCGGAGCAATTCAACCGCAGGGTCATGTTCAGGTGCTAGTAAACCTCATCGACCTGGGAATGAATCTACAGGAAGCGATAGACGCCCCTCGGTATCGAATCACAAATGGCCTGAATGTGCTGCTGGAAGATGAACTGGGCAATTCCGTTATTGAAGGCTTATTGAACATGGGCCACAAGCGCGCCAAACCTCCGGGGGCGTTGCGTTCCTCGATGGGTGGCGGACAGGCCATAATGGTAGATCCCGTCAGTAAGACTTTGATGGGGGCGTCGGATCCTCGCAAGGATGGGATGGCACTGGGCTATTAGGTGATGAGCAAAACAGCCGAAGTCGAAAACCTCGCTCAAGAGGTCCGAACCATAGGTGATAGCGCGAAACATCAGTTTGGGAAGCTGAGTCGAGATCAACTCAACTGGAAACCGGCGCCGGATCGTTGGAGCGTTGCGCAGTGCTTCGATCATCTGATCACGACCAACGTGGCGTACTTCCCAATAGTTGAGTCGATTGCGAAAGGCGAGAAGAGAACGACCCTGGTAGAACGACTACCGGTACTTCCAAAACTTTGGGCCAAGCTGTTCATTAAGTCGCTGGATCCAAAAGCTACGCGCAAACTCAAAGCGCCCGCCTCTTTTCAACCATCTGCCAGTTATCTGAGTGAGTCAATTATCGACGACTTTGTAGATCACCAACGAATCGTGGCTGAGTCGATGGATAAGACGAAGGATTTGAACCTGGATCGAGTTGTAATCACTTCACCCGCGGCGCCGGTAATTACTTACAGTCTGATGGACGCCTTCAGAATCCTTGTCATTCATGAACAGCGCCACTTTCAGCAAGCAAAGCGCGTCACGGAAGACGAAAACTTTCCTAAGTGATGGAAAATAACAATTGAAGGATCTTAGCCGCAGATTTGCGCAGATCTACGCAGATAGAAGAAGAGTATTGGCACATCCGCGTCAATCTGCGGAAATCTGCGGCTACCGATCGGTCTGGCCACCGAACTGTGTTACTTAATTTGACGACCCCGGATGTTCGCGACTATCTTTTCCGCCCATGGAAATCAAACGCCTACAAACGCCAAACGCGCCT
>QHXL01000578.1 GCA_003222935.1 Acidobacteriota bacterium | reverse complement strand
GACTATTGGCGTAGTAGATCGGTGTCGTAACGTAAAAAGTCATGTCGTGGTGTGAATGTCCGATATGCTTTAGCTTGTCGTTATGCGCAAAAGTGGTTGCTTAGCTGCTACAACAGTCCTGGCCGCCTTAAATGGAATCACGACAAGCTGAAGCATATCGAACATTTGATTACCTCTTGCGAGCGAACTCGTCTCCCTCATTAAACTTTGGCATCTGGGGCGCATTTGCGACGCGAAGACCAATGGCGAGTGCGATCTCGGCCTCTTGAATCATACCTTTGAAATCCCAGGAGTCTCTAAACTGGTCCGACGGCTGATGATAGTGGGCAGTGTTATAAGCGCGAAACTGTTCCTCGCTCCACTCTTTCGTGTGACCAACGTAGTCGTCCCCTTCTTTCAAACTAATCGACGGGACACCAACCTTCGCAAAAGGAAAATGGTCTGAGCGATAAAACGATCCTTGCTCGGGTCGCGCATCAGGCGACACGCGCATCCCGCGTTCGCGGGCGACAGCTTCTACCACAGCTTTCAATGTCGAACGTTCAGCGCCGAGAGGAATGAAGTCTTTGGTCAGTCCTAAGACATTCATCGAATCGAGGTTTACGTTGGCGGCGGTTTTCGCGAGTGGGACAACAGGATGTTTCGAGTACCACTCGGCTCCTAAGAGTCCCTGCTCCTCGGCGGTCGGGAATAGAAACAGAATTGATCGCCGCGGACGTTGCGCGACCGGTAGCTTTGCCAGCGTGTCAGCAATCGCCAGCACACAAGCGACCCCAGTCGCGTTGTCTAACGCGCCGTTGTAGATGGTGTCGCCCTCTTTGTTGGGTGCACCTATTCCAAGATGGTCCCAGTGAGCTGAGTAGACGACATACTCGTCTCGCAGACGCGGATCACTGCCCTGGAGCAGCCCAACCACGTTGGACGAATCTACACGCTTCACTTCGCTTTTCAGGTTGAGTTTCCCTTTAAGCCCGAGTTTGACCGGTTGAAAGTTTCGAGTCGCTGCTTGTGTTCGCAATACGTCTAGATCTTGACCACCGAGCTTCATCATGCGTCGTGCTGCGGCATCTGTCACCCACGATCGGAATTTTAGGAACGGTGACGTATCGCCTTGAGTGCGTGCAATATCAAAACGCCAGGAGCCGTTGGATGTGCGAACGACACCCCATGGATAACCAGCTGACTGATCGGTGTGTAAAAGAATCGCACCGGCCGCACCACGACGCGCCGCTTCTTCATACTTATAGGTCCAACGACCGTAGTAAGTAAGCGCCCTGGCGCCGAAGAGATTTGGTTCTTCTGTTGTTGCAGGCGGATCATTCACCAGCATCACGAGAATCTTCCCGCGATAATCACCAGCCTCACCCTTGTAGTCGTTCCAACGTTGCTCGGGCGCATTTATCCCGTAGCCGACGAAAACCAGATCAGCGTCGACATCTACTTCTTCAGTCTGTGCTCCAGTGAACGCGACAAAGTCGTCAGCAAACTTAAGCGTTTCACTATCACCTCGTCCCGAAATCGTTAGCTTTGTGCCTGGATCAGCTTTGACGCCTACTAGTGATACGGGTTGAAAGAAACTCTTGTCCATCGCCGCGCCTTTTAGACCAGAACCTGCTAGTTGAGACGCGATGTACCTTGCGGCTATCTCGCCACCGCGTGCTCCAGTGCCACGACCTTCGAGTAGGTCATCGGCAAGAAACTTGATGTGAGCTTTTAGAGTTGTTTCATTGATCGATGACGCACGTCGTTGTTGTGACACAACGGTAACGACGGTCGCGATCATCAGGAGTAATGCGACGGCTCTCGATCCTGGATTGATTCTCATTATTCCCTGCCTTTGATAAGCGACATCGCTTCGGCACGTGTCCGGGGATCTGTCCGAAATCCACCGAGTACCGCGGACGTCACAGTCTTCGCACCTGGTTTGCGAACGCCGCGCAACGTCATGCAGGTGTGTTCGGCCTCAATTACGACCATAACTCCGAGGGCCTTGAGTCCTTCGAACAACGTGTTGGCGATATCGGTAGTGAGACGCTCTTGCAATTGAAGTCTTCGTGAAAATGTTTCCGCCAGGCGGGCAAGCTTTGAAATGCCGAGAATACGACCACCTTTCGGAATGTAGGCAATGTGGCACTTGCCAACAAAGGGCGCCAGGTGATGCTCACACAGCGAAGCAATACTGATGTCCTTAACGATCACCATCTCATCGTGCTTATCACCAGGAAGCGGAATGACATGTTGTTGCGGATCCTCTCGCATACCCGCAGTCAACTCGACGTACATTTCGGCTACACGTTGAGGCGTATCTTTTAGCCCGACGCGATCAGGATCCTCGCCAATACCTTCGATGATCAGCCGCACACCCTGCGCTATCAGATCAAGATCCACTTGCTGCTTCTTGCGTCGTCGTTTCTGTTTTTGTTCAGCCAACTTGATTGCCATATTCTTAATGTCCGATAAACTTTAGTTTG
>QHXL01000074.1 GCA_003222935.1 Acidobacteriota bacterium | reverse complement strand
CATTTGCTCATGATTGCCCCGTAAACAAATCACTCGTTCCGGGTTCTCGCGACACATCTTCAGGATGTGATCTACGCAGCCAGGTGCATCAGCGCCACGATCGATCAGGTCGCCGAGAAAAACGAGGGTGTCGGTATCTGGATCGCGCGGGAGCATGTCGAGCAAGTTGAGGAGCTGCGCGCATCGACCGTGTATGTCGCCAACAACGAAAGTCTTCATTCAGAACGGTCCCCGGGATCGGTGCGATGATTCTTGATGTTGTTCATGAGTTCGACAAAGCGAGGATCTGAATGCATGTCGGTCCAATTCGGATCCGATTCAAACCAGGGAATGTTTTCGTTCCCCAGGCCGATCGCTGTTTCCAACCACCGCAATGCCTCCACTTGCTTGCCCTGCAAAAGATACGCCGACGCCAGCCAGTAAGAGATATCGTAGTCAGATTCCGCGAGACCAGTCGTACTTTATGGGTCAGTTGCTCGTTGGCCCTCGTGTGCTGGCCTTGAGCGCTGTAACAAATTGCCAGGATCGGGCGCATACCGTCCATGTGGGGATGACGCTCGAGTACTTGCAGGAGAACTCGGGTGGCAGCGTCGACCTCACCTCGATAATAAAGAACGCGGGCACGAAAGACCTTGATCATCGGATGCTCTGGTTCGAGTTCGGAGCCTTGATCTAATTCGTGCAGCGCCTGCTCGTATTGCGCCTGGTACATGAAGATGCGTCCACGGTTGTAACTCGCGACGACGCGGTCACTCGGATTCAAGCGAGCCATGCGATCGAAACTTCGCAGCGCACGATCATAATCACCGTCAAGCCGGGCAACAATTCCGCGCACAAACTGAACACCCGGATCGTTGGGGTATTCACTTCGTAACATCTCAACTTCAGCTCGCGCTTTCTGCTTCTGCCCGCCGGTCAGATAAATGATTACCATCTGCATTCGAGCTTCGAGCAATCGCGGGTCGAGTGTCAGGGCTTTTTTGAAAGCAGTTTTGGCTTTCTCGTGATCGCCTGCCTGGCCCAATCCTTTTAGCACCCGGTTCACGTAACAGCTGCCGAGCGCTGAATAAGCCAGGGCAAACTTTGGATCGATCTCAATTGCCCGACGGAAGTGCTCAATCGCAGTATCCAATTGTTGACGTTCGATCGTGTGATAGATGAAGTTTGCGAGAGCATCGCGACCGCGCAAGTACTCTTCTGAAGCAGCTGCGTTAGTGGTTGCGCCTTTTGCGAGTTCGTCTGCTTCGTCCGGACTGAGTTCGAGACGCAGACCTTCCACGATACGTTTCACGATCGTGTCCTGGACGTTAATGATGTCTATAGCCTCGGCATCAATCCGCTCACTCCAAAGGATCTCGCTGGTACGCACGTCGAGGAGTTGCGCAGTAACTCGGAGTCGATCACCTGCACGCAAAAAGGTCGCGGTCAAAATCGCGTCGACACTTAACTCCTGACCTGCCTGGGCAGGTTCGATCAGTCGGTTTTGATATTTGACGATGACCGACGAAGGTCGCACGACCAGCGACCGGACACGCGCGAGTTCAGTAATAACGGCGTCTGCGAGTGAAAACTGATAGAAGTCAGTTTCCTTGTCGTTACCGACATTCTTGAAAGGAAGGATAGCGACACTCTTTCGTTCACCTTCGGCAAGACTGGTAACTGGCGATTCGTCTTTTGTGCCGCCACTCCTTTGCGAAGATCCGCTCGAAACCCCTTCCCCGGTTCTTCCCTTCAACCACCGCAGTGCACGAGAGACCGGACTCCCACCACTCATGTGTTTGGGTGCGACCGGAACGTGACCGTCGTCCAGGCCGGGAAGTGAGTCGACACCTAAATCTCGAATCAGGGAACGGATGTCATCGGCGAACTGCGAGATTTTCTGGTAACGATTTCGCGGATCCTTGGCTAACGCTTTGTCGACAATCTCCTGAAGACGCGCCGGAACTTTACCAGGCCTGACCTGCGACAGTGGAGCAGGTTCTTCATGCAGAACAGCGTGACGAACGTCAACAGCGGTCTTTCCTTTGAACGGCCAACTCCCCGCGAGCATTTCGTAGAGTAAAACGCCGGTTGAGAAAATGTCGGCTCTTGCGTCGACGCGATCGCCACGGGCCTGTTCAGGCGCAGCGTATGTGGCGGTGCCGTAAGGGATTCCAACTTCAGTTATTTCAGTGTGATGAATACCGGAAGTGCGCGCCGCTTCTTCGTCGAGAAGTTTTGCCAGACCAAAATCAAGAACCTTGACCTGGCCGGTCGGCGTAACCATCACGTTACCGGCTTTAATATCGCGATGAATTATTCCACGCGCATGTGCAGCTTCGAGTGCATCGGCCGTTTGTAGCGTGATTGAGAGAGCACTCTCCAGCGACAGCGGGCGTCCATTCACCAGCTGCCGTACATTGCGACCTTCGATGTACTGCATCGCGATGAAGTGGATTCCGTTGATCTCGTTCAGATCGAAGATAGTGCAGATGTTTGGGTGGTCTAACGCGGACGCGAGTCGAGCTTCTCTTTCAAAACGCTTCAGATTGGCTTCTTTGGCAGTTAGTTCAGCGGGTAAAACCTTGATTACAATCGTTCGACCGAGCTTTGAGTCGATAGCCTTATAGACCGTCCCCTGACCGCCCTCACCGAGCTTCTCAAGGATTTTATAATTGCCAAGCGTCGACCCGACCATGTGAATCAGTAGCCAGAAAGCAGAAGCAGCAGGCAGGACAAACGCCTCAGCATTGTTTCCTGCCCACTGCCTGCATTCTGCCTACAGTTTTCCTTCTTGCCAACTGCTAATGTGAACTGAGCGTGCCTACTGCTGCTGCCTACTCTTCCCGCCTGCTGCTGCTCGTACTCTCGCGGTCTGCGATGCCCATTTGCCACAGCATGAACGAGTAGTCGTAAGCGGTCTCCTTAAGAGCATCGTAACGACCCGATGCGCCACCGTGACCTGCGCCAAAGTTAACCTTCAGTAGCAAAGGATTGTTACCAGTCTTCATCGCTCGCATTTTGGCCACGAGTTTCGCGCCTTCCCAGTAAGGCACCTGACTGTCGTTCACCGAAACCTTCACGAGCGTTGCCGGATAATCTTTCTTAGCGACATTGTCGTACGGCGAATATGTCTTCATGTAATCAAACGCGGCTTTCTCATTGGGGTTTCCCCACTCGATGTACTCGGCCGTCGTCAAAGGTAACGAAGCGTCGAGCATTGTGTTAAGCACATCGACAAAGGGAACTTGCGAAATGACCCCTTTGAATAAGTCAGGGCGAAGATTGCTGACCGCACCCATCAACAATCCACCTGCGCTGCCACCTTGAATCACCAACCGATCTTTCGAAGTGTACTTATTTTTGATCAAATGCTCTGCGCATGCGATGAAGTCGGTGAACGTATTCATCTTATTCATCATGCGACCTGCCTGGCGCCACTCTTCGCCGAGTTCGCCGCCACCACGAATGTGCGCGATTACGAAGATCACGCCGCGATCGAGCAGGCTCAACCTGGCGGATGAAAACGTCGGCGGAATCGAGATCCCGTACGAGCCGTACGCGTAGAGAAGCATTGGCGCACTACCGTCAAGCTTCACTCCTTGTCGATAGACCATCGACATCGGAATCTTTGTGCCATCCGATGCTGTTGCAAAAACTCGTTCCGACTTGTAGTTCGTACGGTCAAATCCACCCGGCACCTCAGTTTGTTTCAGAAGTGTCGACTTGCCCGTATTCATATCGTAGTCAAAAACAGAATTTGGCGTTACCAGCGAGTTGTAGGAATAACGCAACACGCTCGATTTGAATTCACGGTTCTGACTGACTGCCGCTGAATAAACGGGTTCCGGAAATTGTATGCGGCTACGTTTGTTTGTCTTGAAGTCAACAATTTCGAGTTGCTCCAAACCGTTCTCCCACTCAGACAAAACGACATGATCCGCAAACATGTTCACAGCAGAGATCTTCACCGAAGGCTTGTGAGCGATAAATTCTTTCCAGTTCTTTTCGGATGGATCTGAGACCGGCGCGGTCACGACGCGAAAGTTTTTCGCGCCTTTGTTTGATCGAATATAGAAAAGATCGCCCCGGTGATCCACGTCGTATTCGTGATCCACTTCGCGCGGCATGACTACTTTCAGTTCTGACGTCGGTTTGTCCGCCGCGATGTAGAGAACCTCAGTTGAAGTCTTGCTGGCTGACTCCAGAAAAATGATTGCTTTGTCACGTGTTCGCCAGGTTCCGATATCGTAGAGCTCATCCTTCTCTTCGAAGATCAGCTCATTCTTATCAGTTCCGAGAACGTGCCGGAAAAACTTGTCGCTGCGCTTGGTGGTCGCATCTTCTGTTACGAAGAAGAGTGTCTTGTTATCGCTGGCCCAGGCGACGTTGTTCACTCGCTCGATCCGCTCGGGAAACACCTGCCCGGTGCGAAGATCTTTTATCTGAAGGGTGTATTGCCGATAGCCGGTGTTGTCAGTCGAATAAGCTAACAGGTTTCCATCATCACTCGGCACAAACACACTGACGCTCATGAACTTCTGACCTTTCGCCAACTCATTCTGATCGAGAACAATCTCTTCGGGAGCATCCACGCTACCGCGCTTCCGGCAATAGATCGGATACTGCAACCCCTCGACAGTCCTCGTGTAGTAAAAATGATTTCCCCAGCGATAAGGGACATTCGTATCGGTCTGTTTGATGTGGCTCAACATCTCCTTGTAGAGCTTTTCCTGGAGCTGTTCCGTCGGCTTCATCATTGTGTCGGCGTAATCGTTCTCAGCCTTCAAGTGGGCCATAACTGCGGGGTTTGTTTTCTCGCGCAGCCAAAAATAGTCGTCGACGATGGTGACGCCGTGAATAGTTGTCGTTTTAGGTTTCTTTTCAGTCATTGGTGGTTGAGGCGCAGCGCCTCCATTTGATTGTGCTTTCGCATCAAGTGTAATTGAGAACACACATGAAAAGACAAACGCGAGAAGCAGTAGTCTTGATTTGTTCATGGAGCACCTTCCGTTAGTGAAATCAGTCAGAATCAGAACGAAACACACGACACGCTTCGTCTATTACCCGTTGATTAGTGGTTAAAAAGCGCTTTTGATCACACTGAACTGTTTTCACAATCCGGGGCAATTTCCAGGCTGTGTAACGAGGAGACTCTCTTTTGTGTTACCAGCGCACGGCTGGTTAATCGTGGACCGTTCAACCGCGTGGCGGATTACCCCACCCGGAAGCTACATACTTACCGTTTTCGACGATGCACGGAACGGTTGGGTCACCGCTAGAGTACTTGAACATCTCCGCGCGGCGTGATCGATCATTCTGTGCGTCATATTCGACAAAAGGAATGCTCTTCGAATTGTAGTGGTCGCGCGCCTGCTGACAGTATGGGCACCCAGGTTTCACATAGATGACTAAAGACAAGTTCTCACCCCCGAGTTTGAGTTCGACATTCCGTCACTATTCGTATTGTCGAAAATTCATTTAACACATTCTTGTAGCGAGAGATTATACTGCCGCTGCCTATGACCGACCAAAGCGCTGGCCAGAATGCTCTACAAGATATCGACGCTGACCTGCTTGATCCTTACGAAAATTTGGTGAGTATCGACGTGCTCGGCGTGGAAGTGAATGTGCCGGAAAAGAATCGCCTGCTGCGTTGCTTCCAATATCTCTCGCTCAACACAATTTCCTACGGTGACTTTTGCTGGAATGGTGAGTGCACCAACTGTCAGATCTGGTATCACATGAAAGGCCAGGATGAATTGAACGACAGGCCGGCGCTTTCGTGTCGAATCGAATGCGTCGAGGGAATGGTGATTACGAAGTTGAGCAGGTTTATTGAACTTGAAGGAATAACGAAGTAGGGATGGAAATGTCCGATAAACTTCAGTTTGTCGTGAGATCGAAAAGAGATCACCAGGCCGCTTTTGGCGAGAATCACGACCAGCTAAAGCATATCGGACATTTCATTAGGATTACGATTCACCATTAAAGGATACGACATCGTAGGTTATGACGCTTTGGACGCGAGTAGGGCAGGCATTCCTGCCTGTCAGTCTTCCTGATCCGCTTGATTGCCAGAAATGGTGTGCCCACGGTGGAAGCGCCTCTTCTCCCACTCGTTTCTTCCCGCTTCTTTTCAATCCACGGTTTTAACAGACAGGAATGTCTGCCCTACATCGTCACTTGCTCGTTAGTTCCGACGGGCCCTGCGAAGATCGCGATGGAGGTCTTGTCGATCTCCGTGACGATCGCGGCCATCGATTCTGAGTTCATGCCGACTACGGTTGATCTCGCGCGAGTCGGCCCTAATCTCTCTACGATCAGCTAGTAGTTCTTCTCGACTGGCGTCTTGTCGTCGATCCTGGCGAAGTTCTCGCACATCTGATCGTCGCTCAACTACATCGCCATGAATGTCGCGACGATCATCCCGAATCTCTTTGTTATCGATCCGAACTTCTTTCCGGTCCGCGCGCAGTTCCCGACGTTCCCAGGGACTTATGTTTCCACCTTGTGCTGTCGCAATTCCCGCCGAAATAAGGATGGTTGCAACCAGCAACAACAAACCACCGAAGCTTCTGTTATTCATTGACCTTTCCTCCATTTGTAAATCGTTCGTTCTCTTTTACTAAGGCCGCACTTCCGGAGGAGAGACAACACTTCACCGTCAACGCAGATCGCCTGCGTTACAAGACAAGTGTTTTATTGATTGGCCTTCAGAACCCCTTGCTAAAAGATTAGACGCGGGTAAGTTGTGAGCGGTCGATAAAATTGTCCGAACCGGAATGTCCGACGAACTTCAGTTTGTCGCGGCAACAGCTATTCGAACGATCGACAAACTGAAGTTCGTCGGACATTGGGTATCAATACTTCGCCACAGTTGGATCGACTTCGTTGGACCAACCGATAATTCCACCTTTGAGATTGATGAGTTTACCGGTGAAGCCGGAGCGCTGCAGGGCGTCGATGGCTCGCGCGCTGCGTCCACCCATCTTGCAGTGAACAACCGTTTCGCGAGTGGGATCAATTTCATTCATCCGGCTTAGAACCTGGGCCAGAGGAATGTGAATCGAGTTTGGCAGACGCGAGATCGCGAGTTCGCTATCCTCGCGTACATCGACGATCTGAATATCATCGCCATTATCGAGACGTTGTTTTAGCTCAGTAGAAGTAATTTCTTCCATACGTATGCTCCTGGTAGTTTTATGATTTGATTAAGTATCAGCGGAACTAATATTCACTGCAAGTCCCTGTGTTATCTCAGTGTCCACTGAGTCTCTGTGGTTCAACCATTCTTGACCTCATTTAACCACAGAGTCACAGAGACGCAGAGAATGCACAGAGATTCTCTTCTGCGCTACACTCAAGCAACCATCCCTGAATTGAGAGGCCCAACCATGAGATTTGAATTTTACACCGACGCTCTCGCTGACGTACCGAAACTGTCGGTAGATGGCACAGTGTCTAACAGTATTCACTTCTCACATTGGCAGGGAAACGAAACTCCCGAGGAGTTGAAAGCCGACACTTCAACCGAAATTGCGCTCAACCTGGTGACTTCGCCTAAGCGAAATGAATTCACGCGAGGCATCGACCTGGTTACCAACAACCATTTTGATACCGATGGAATGCTCTCAGTTTGGACCGTGATGATGGGTGAGCGTGCTGCGCAATATCGCGATGTGTTGATTGCCGCAGCGGAAGCCGGTGATTTTTCTGAATACTCGAGTGTCGATGGCGTACGTGTCAGCCTGGCAATCCAGGGTTCCGATGCCGCAATCCCTACGGACGATTTGGGTTCACCGCTCGCGCGAATGTTGGCCGGCAAAGAAGTAAACGACGACGCTCGCTGTTATGAATTGATAATGCCTGAGGTCGAGCATCTCCTGTCAAACATCAACGCTTACGAACCTCTATGGCGCGATGGTTGGCAAAAGATCGTCGCAGCACTCGAGAGTTTTGATCGCGGCTCTTCAAGGGTAGTTGAGCACGCGGAAGCGAAAGTTTCCCTGATCACGCTCGAGCCTGGCATCTTCAGTGGCGAGGGTTTCAACCCAACGAAGCATTCAGCTCCTTACACCGCGATTTCGAAGCTCGCAAAGGGCCAA
>QHXL01000577.1:2383-4128 GCA_003222935.1 Acidobacteriota bacterium | reverse complement strand
CGAGTGGGCGAAACCAAAAATGAGGTACGCAATTCCGGATGCACCCAGCGCTATGAGCAACGCCGGCCGGCGCCCGACCCTATCCGAGAACTTGCCCCAGAACGGAGCACTTGCAAGTTGTGCAACCGTAAACGCGGCGACGATGAAACCGATAATGATGCCGATACCAAAGTGAAAGCCGAGGAACGTAACTCCTGCGCCGCCGAGCGTCTTCACATAGAAGGGCAAGAGGGGGATGATCATCAACAGTCCGACCATGTCGACGAAGGCAGTCAACATGAGTGCGAACAGTTTGGCGGGAATCTTGCGAACTTCTCTTCCGAGGACGTAGAGCAATCCGATCGCGATTACGACGAGCAACACGCGCACAATCGGAGATTGAAAAGATTGGGAGATGTTCTGTTGTATCAGCAGCAAAACTTCAAATGTGGTTAACGGCTCGGTGTGAATTTCGAGAAAGAGAAAATAACACGGAAGTTGAAATGATCGGAATCGTCAGTCGTTAGTTTGTTCTCTGCGCATAGAAGTCTTGACCCGCAAATGATCGGCCGTCTATTCTCAGCGCGGCGTTCAGGACGCCACCCGTCCGCGGAGAGGACCGAGTCCACCTGATTGGCTTTCTACGATCGAAGGTTCCACAGCGAATCTCCTTTCGCCCGAATGAAGCGGACAACGGGCATTAGCAAGAGGAGGCTCGTTATGTCAGAACAAGAACCGCTTCGCCACATTCCCGTTCGTCCCAACCTACGACAGCTCAAACAACAAGCTAAGGATCTTCTACGCTCTATCCGAGACGGAGATCCATCTGCAATCGAAGAATTCACACAATCACATCCTGCGCCGAATCTGAACGACGTCAAGCTGGCTGATGCGCAACTCGCGCTGGCAAGAAGCTACGGCGTAGTGAGTTGGCCTCGTGTCGTACAGGCCTGCAACCTTATCGACGCGATTTGGGAAGACGATATCGAGACAGTCCGAGATCTCGTTACCCGTAATCCATCGCTCATCCGTGAGAATGCAAGAGCCACGCACAACTGCAACTGGGGTCCACCAATGAGTTACGCGGCCAACCTCGGTCGAAACGAGATCATTGAGATGTTGCACTCTCTCGGTGCAAAAGATCATATGCAGGCTCTGGATCGCGCCGCGCTGCAGAGCAAGATTGAAACTGCTCGCCTCCTGCATCGGCTCCTGGGAAGTCCACCAATAACTAATCATTTGTTGGGTGGGCCGGCCTACACATTGAGTGCATCGGGAACGTGGCTGGTGCTTGAGTTAGGTGCAAAAGTTAAGGACGAAAACGGAAAAAGACTCGCTCCGGTCGACATTGTGCTGGAGACTGACGGCCGCAATCCTTCGGCAAAACACGAAATCCTGGAGCTGTACGTTAAGCATGGGCTCGAACTACCTGATACGCCGGTCATGGCGCTTCATCGTGGTCGAGTCGATTTACTCGAAAAACACCTGTTGAGAGATCCTGAGTTGCTGAGTCGTACTTTCACTCATGAAGAGATCTACCCTCCCGAGCTTGGTTGTCACGATGAGATCAACGCAACACAGGGAACGCCTTTGGCAGGCACCACTCTTCTTCACATGTCTGCTGATTACGATGAGCTTGAAATCGCACGTTGGCTGATCAAACAAGGGATGAATGTGAATGTGAGATCAGCTGTCGGGCCGGCCGGGATTGGTGGATATACGGCGCTGTTCGCAACGGTTGTATCTCAGCCAAACTTTTGGATGAA
>QHXL01000577.1:0-2378 GCA_003222935.1 Acidobacteriota bacterium | reverse complement strand
TTGCCAGGCTACTTCTCGAAAACGGTGCTGATCCGAATATTCGAGGTTCACTACGAAAGCAACTACATCCGGGGTATGGACCAAAGTACGATGTTTCGAAAGCCTATGAGTATCGTAACGTCACCGCATTGTCGTGGGGACGACAGTTTCATGCGAAAGTGTTCGTCAGTGAGCCGGCGATGAGATTGATCGAGGAATACGGCGGCGTTGAGTGACAACTGGTTTAGTTGGTGGCTGTACCGCTGCGGTTCTACCATTTCAGGATACCGCCTAGGAAGCTGCGAATACGTAAAGATTTCGTTCGTGTTTGTTCGTGTGACTTCGTGGATCGTCCTTTCAGCGGCGCAGGAAACGATCCACTAAATCACCCCAAAAGAACACGAACAAGTCGCCTTGCACTTAATCAGAGGTTCCCTAAGTACCTATGAAGTAACTGCTTCAGCGAACTGCTTGGTGTCTGTGTACTGCTGGAACTTAACGGCCTTGCCATTTTCAATACTCCAAACGTGGGCCATCTGGGCGCGAACCGCTTTTCCGGTTTTTTTGTGGGTACCGGAGTAAGTACCAAGGGCGACGACCTTATCGCCAGCATCGAGAACCTCATGAGGAGTGACAGCGAAGTTGTCAAAATCGGTGACGATCCTCATGAACACACCTTCAAGAACGGCTTGCGGTCCAACGTATGGATTGTTGTCTGCATAAATAAAGTTCTCAGCCTCATACCATTGAATATGTGGATCCAAACTTCCAAGTACACCTGGAACATTTCCCTTAGCAAAAGCATCATACATATCTCGAACAAGGTTTACGTTCTCTTCAGACATTGTGGGAGCCTCCTAAACTGAGTGAAAACTAAGCCTGCGGAGCTTACACTGATTCGCACGATCGCGCTAAGTCGTATGCGTGTTCTTATTCAGCGGTAGAGGATGCTCTCGTACTAACCACCCAGTTTCAAAGAAGCGGATGCCGAAATGAAACTCTGCGCATTCTCAGCCTCCTCTGCGTCTCAGCGGTTAAAGATTCGTTCACATTCTCAACCGCAGAGTCGCCGGGAACGCAGAGAATCCGCAGAGTTACTAACTGGATCTCTAGAGTTACAACAGTGAACGAATCCAGCCGCCATCGACCTGTATAGATGTGCCTGTTATGTAGCTCGCACGTTCCGAAACTAGAAACGCGGCCAACGCCGCAAACTCATGTGGTTCGCCGAGCCTCCGCATAGGAATCTCTTGTTCCCACTTCCTCTTGAAGTCTGCGGCGGTAATCCCCTGTTTGGCGGCCATCATTTCCGCGAGCTCTTCTACGCGCTCGGTCCGCGTATAGCCCGGCAAGATGTTGTTGACAGTTATTCCATCAGCAGCGACTTCATTCGCGAGTGTTCGGGCAAAACCCGTGAGGCCGGCACGAAGACTATTCGACAACATCAGATTGTCGACAGGCTGCTTTACCGCAATTGAAGTAATGTTCAGAATTCGACCCCAACGCCGGTCCTTCATTCCAGGCAAGACAGCACGCGCCAGATCAATAGCACTGTAGAGCGTGAGTCGCGTCGCGGTTTCCCATTGTTCTTCAGTAAGGCTTGCGAAATTACCGGCGGGTGGTCCACCTGCATTCGTGACGAGAATGTCGATCCGGCCAAATCTCGAAACTGCGGACTCGACAAGCCGCTTAACATCGGCTCCGATCGATACATCAGCAGCAAGCGCCAGGACATGTGCGCCGGTTTCGTCTGCAATCTCCGCTGCGGTTTTGGTAATCGTCTCCGTGTGTCGACCACAAATGATCAGAGAGGCGCCTTCCTTGGCCAGTTCTTCAGCAACCGCGCGACCCAATCCCTTGCTTGATGCTGCAACGAGCGCCACTTTGGTTTTGAGACCCAGGTCCATGGATCCTACTTTCTTAAATAGTCGTCCGTCTTATCCAACCAGTCTTGTCGCGGTGGGCTGAAAATATCTACGTCGAGTGTGTCGTCCAACGCTTCGGCTTTGTGCAGAACCTGCGAAGGAATGTGGAGTACATCTCCCGCCATTACGTCGATCACCTGCGACTCGTCTTTACCGATCCAGAAGCGTAAACCACCTTCGAGTATGTAAGTGAGTTGTTCATTTTCGTGAGAATGTTGCGGCACAATTGCGCCTTTTTTCAGATAAACATGCGAGAGCATCATGCGATCAGCGGTGATTAATCTGCGATCCAGCATGTCCGTTACTTTCTCTTTTGGCATGTCAGACCAGCGATAGAACGTGACTGTACGTGGCTCCATACATGTCTCCTAGTCAATTAAGTTGGGTTAATGAAGAGGGCGCATTCTAGCATCGAAAAGATTCAATGAGTGGAATCAAAACTGCTAAGAATCGGGGTGATATGAAAAGAAAAGG
>QHXL01000576.1:2746-3182 GCA_003222935.1 Acidobacteriota bacterium | reverse complement strand
GTGAAAGCGCCGCTGTTAGGAACTTTCAACGCCGATAACTCACGCGCTGTTGTAGTTTCCCAAATTCGCACAGTGTAGTTTTCCGACAGAGACACTAACCGTCCATCCTGACTAAACTTCACAGGACTGTAGTCTTTGGTCGTAGTGGCGAGTTCTTTTGAACTTTTTGAGGTTAGGTCCCAAAGCTTTAAACGTTTGTCGACGATTCCTGCGGCTAATAAATGTCCATCAGTCGAAAACGAAAGTTGAAGGTTGTTTATTTGATGTTCAGGTAATTTCACTCGACGAGATTCTTTACCAGTTGCAATGTCAAACAACGTCACTTCCGAATCGGCCTCGCTTGTCACAAGTGTAAGTTGACTGCCATCAGAACTTAGGATCATCCCGCCATCAGTGCCATTAAAGCTCAACAGCGACATGGATGAAGGTCCCAAGG
>QHXL01000576.1:0-2728 GCA_003222935.1 Acidobacteriota bacterium | reverse complement strand
AATTCGCGCCCGGTAGACATATCCCAAACTCTTGCGACATCGCTGATCGTTATCACTCGGTTGTCAGGCGTGAAGGCGAGAAAGTAGACACCCACCGCAGCACTCGTGGTTCCTTGTGGCCCGGTCAGGGTTTGGACCTCACGTCCGTTTGCAACCTCCCAGATCTTTACCGAATTGTCTCCTGCAGCAGCAGCGATAAATCGGTTGTCCGGACTGAAAGCTAATACCGGAGCAAAAACCGTGGAGCTTTGACTACCGCTTGAAAGATCGCGCAGCTTCCGAGTCGTTGCGGTTTCCCAAAGCATGTGCTGCTGCGAAAAGTACCTGTGGCAAGCAGCTTTCCATCGGGGCTGAACACCATGCGAGTCGCCCCCAAAATATCGTTGTAGCCAGTTTGAAGAACTAACTCGGGTTTAGCTTCTTTTGCTTGTTGGCTTGTTTGTGAGGTGGATGTGCTTTCGGTTTTCTTCACACCAAGTCCACGCTGGTCCGTAGGCGTGGGAGTAGGAGATTGCGCATTGGAAAAACCGACAAATGCTAAAACGAAAAATGCCGAGAGTAGCCATTTCATAACTATTACCCCTTATGATTTCTAACAGGTAGCACAGACTTCAGTCTGCGTTCTCTGGCTGTTGTATTCCTCGAGGCACAGACTGAAGTCTATGCTACTCGCTATGAGTCGCAACTCCTGGTTCTGCATGCTTCATGTTAATCGCACGTGTTCGAGCAAGAGTAGTCCGATCGACACGAGTGCAAGAACATACATTACCGGATGGATATCACGACGTCGCCCGACAAGGAGATAAAGGCCAACGTGAGAAATGAATCCCCAGAGAATTCCCTGGGTGATCGAAAAAGTCAGGGGGATGAGAATTATAGTCAAAAAGGCGGGAAGACCCTCTTCGATTTTTGAAAAAGAAATCTGGCCAACGCTCTTGAACATTGATGCCCCAACTAAAATCAGAACGGGTGCGGTCGCGTAGGGAGGAACCATTCCCGCGAGTGGCGCAAGGAAGAAACACGGAAGAAAGCAGAGCGCGGTAAAAACGGAAGTAAGTCCGGTGCGTCCGCCCAGGTTGATGCCGGCTATGCTCTCAATGTAAGCGGTACCCGACGACGTGCCCGCCAATCCCGCACCAAAAGTCGCGAATGAATCAACAATCAAACCCTGTCGCAGGTTTTTTGGATTACCGTTTTCGTCGAGTAAGTTTGCAGCGTGTGCCACGCCAATGAAGGTTGAGATTGAGTCGAACAAGTCGGTGAAAAGTATGGCGATGATCGCCGGCAACAGCGACAATTTCAGTGCGCCAATGATGTCGAGCTTCAGAAACACCGTATGAAAATCGGGAGCGCTAAGGAAATGATCAGGCGCTTTTATCATCCCCGTCGCCCACGCAATTATTGTCACGAGCAAAATGCCCGCGAGATACGAAAATACGCTGCGACGAATCATCAGTACAAGAGTGATGATGAAACCCAGAATCGTTAACAGCACTTTCTGATCGAGAGTGCCGAGTTTTACGAATGTGACCGGATCTGAGGTGACTAAACCAGCGTTCTTTAGTCCGATGAAAGTCAGAAAGATGCCAATGCCCGCAGCAGTGCCTATTCGCAATTCGTTGGGAATCGCTTTGGCGATCGTTTCGCGAATGGGAGTGATCGAGATCAAAAGAAAAAGAACACCTGCCCAGAAGACGATTCCTAGTGCGACTTGCCACCAGATCTTCTGCGTAAGAATGATCGTGAATGTGAAGAAGGCATTTATACCCATTCCCGGCGCCACCGCGAATGGCAACTTCGCGTAGAGTCCCATCAACAACGTCATCACAAAGCAGATCAGGACGGTGGCTGTGAGCACTCCGCTAAAAGCCATTCCGGTGCCGGGTGTGGAAAGTATCGATGGATTGACTACGACGATGTAAGCCATCGTGAAGAAAGTCGTGATACCTGCGATTGCTTCGGTGCGAATGTTAGGACGCGTTGGGTCAGGGCTTGTCGTCATACGTTGGGTGGCCGAATGGTAATTGGACGACGGGGAGTCTAAGTCAGTGAGTGCCTCTAGTCTAGGTGTAGAAATTGTCCGATATGCTTCAGCTTGTCGTGACTCTACCTACAGATCTTCTCTTGGTGCGCTAATGAAACCTCTTGTTCGACTCACGACAAGCTAAAGAGCCTCTTGCAAAAGTCAGCTTCTGAATTACAAAGGCCACCTTCCCAACCTGAAAATATTCTAAAGTTCATTCACTGCTCTGAGTCATAATTTTGCAAGAGCCTCTAAAGCAATCGAACAGCGGACGTCTGCGGGCCCAGCATCGGATGTCGCTTGACTCGGGAAAACATTGACGGACAGATAAGGTCGCACTAGCATGACGCTCGTTGAAATTGGCCCCGTCTGAATTCGTCGTTGCGCGTCCCTCAGGCTCCGCTGCTCCGCTCGCATCAGCTTTACCTGTCAACGCGTACTCTCTTTCCTCAGATCACGGTTAGGCAGTTATGGCAACAGCACCCTCTGAATCCGTTTCCCACAGCGAAGCCTCATCATCCAGCGAATCTGAACATCAACGTATTTCGTTTCGGATGACCGCCGCCAAACGTTTCTGGATCGGCGCCCTGGTGTTTCTATTACTAACAATCCTTGCTCTCAAACAATCGCCACGTCCAAATGCAATGGAATCGCCCCAGTGGATGTTCTCTTCCACATGGTGGGGTTACCCGTTGGAGTGGAATG
>QHXL01000561.1 GCA_003222935.1 Acidobacteriota bacterium | reverse complement strand
CAACGCTCACCTTGCGATTCCAGGTGCGACTTAACCGTAGCGCGATCCTCGGCTGAAGTAACTATCACCATTCCGACGCCCATATTAAATGTCCGATACATCTCAGCATCCGAGACATTTCCGATCGCACGCATCAATTCGTAAATCGGCAACACTGGCCACGATCCTTTTTGAATACGAACCGCAGTTCCTTCCGGCAAGATGCGCGGAATGTTGTCGGTCAAACCTCCACCGGTAATGTGGGCCAGGCCTTTAATAGCCCCCGTATTCAAAAGTGAATCCAGCGGACGGAGGTAGCTTAAATGCTTTTGCAACAACGCCTCACCAATCGACATCTGCAACTCAGGAAGTACAGTGTCGGGTGAATGACCGGCCACTTCGAAAAACAACTTGCGAGCGAGCGAGTATCCGTTTGTGTGCAATCCAACTGAAGGCAACGCGAGCAACACATCACCTGCCTTGATCGATTTGCCATCAATTATTTTCGCGCGATCCACAACGCCAACTATGAACCCGGCGATATCGTATTCGCCTTCCTGGTAGAATCCCGGCATCTCGGCTGTTTCGCCACCCAGCAACACACAACCATTACCCCTGCAGCCATCAGTAATTCCTTCAATAACGCTCGCAACCACATCCGTCGAGAGCTTGCCGGTGGCGATGTAGTCAAGAAAGAACAGCGGACGGGCGCCCTGGACCAGTATGTCGTTTACGCAGTGATTGACGAGATCTCGACCGACCGTGTTGTGCACTCCAGTCGCAAAAGCGATCTTTAGTTTCGTACCGACACCATCAGCAGACGCGACCAACACAGGCTGCGACATGTTCGGGAAAGCGCCGTCGAACATTCCGCCAAAGCTTCCTATTTCGGAGAGTGTTCGCGCGTTGAATGTCGTACGCGCGAGTTCTTTTATTCGATCGGTTGCGCGCGTCGCGGCATCGATATCGACTCCGGAATCTCGATATGAAATTGGTTTCATTCTTATGCTTTGTACTTTGATCTTAGATCTTCGACCTTGGGTCTTGCTTACTGCCCCTGCCTACTGCCCTTACCCACCGGCACCTCTTTCTTCGGTTTCGGCGGTGGGCCAAAATCCCCATAAGCAATAAACCCCGACCGGGAAGCATCATCCTTCTGCGCCTGCCGACCGGCAAACAGATCCTCAGTCGTTTCTTTGGCTGGCTTGACTACAATATCGCCATCTTTCCCACGCGTAGTAATCGTCAATTCACCTTGTAAGTCAGTCCGATACAGTTTCACATTCAACGCGCGTAATCGATCCAATACCGCTTGGGCTGGATGTCCATATCGATTCCATGCTCCACACGAAACGATTGCGATCTCAGGTTTCACTCGCTTTAGAAATTCTTCAGATGAAGCGTACTTTGAACCGTGATGCGAAACCTTAAGCACTTTCGACTGAATGTTCAGCTCCTTCGTCAGTAACCTGTGCTCCGTTTGGTCTTCCGCATCACCGGGAAGCAACATCGAGAACGAACCGTAATCCAGCCGAGCGACTATCGAGTTCGCATTTGCTTCGTTACCGCCGGTCTTCATCTGATCTTTTGTGAACTCAGTATCGATGGGCGTGAGAATTGTCAGCAATGCTCCGTTACCTAGATCGTATTTAGCGCCAGCTTGAGCCTTTTCGTAGTGAGCCCCACTTGCGCCCAATGCCTCTTGATAATTGTCGTAAAAAGAAATGACAGTCACCGGCTTGCGAGCATTTTTTGCCGGGGGTTTTGGGGGAGCAGTTTTTGCGCCTGGCTTTGCTGGTTTTGCCTGCGGCAGCAGGTTGGCTGGGATACTCGGTGGCAGACCGTTGTCGATCACGTTTAGAACTTTGACCGCTTTGAAAACCTCGGTGGCGCCTCCCATGTGATCGGGATGCGGATGAGTAACGATAAGGTAATCGAGCTGCTGAATATTATTACGTTTCAGCGCATCAACTACTGCTTTGCCTTTCGTGGTATCGCCGGCATCGATCAGAACAGTCTTTCCACCCGATGAAGAGATAAGAATCGAATCGCCATTGACCGGACCAACATCAAGTACCCGAACCGTGAGCTCGCCGGATGCGGGCGGCGGCTTCTTTTTCCACCATGGAAGAACGTAGCGGTAACCTAGAAAAGCGCCGATCCCTACGACAACAACAAGAACTGCGGCTGCGCAACCACATCCTCGGGTAGCTCTTTTCAAAAGTTGACCTCACGGCTTCCTGAATTTGTAAATAACTGAAGTGGAGACCGGTGCGTCCATCTGGTTCGCAGCGCGCAACACGGTTGGTTGAATTGAGAAGTCGCCTCG
>QHXL01000560.1 GCA_003222935.1 Acidobacteriota bacterium | reverse complement strand
CGCAACCTCTACAGCCTTTTTCAATTCAGTTTCTGCCTCGGCAAGTCGATTGGTTTGGACCAGGAACTTCCCGTATTCAGTGTGAGCTAAAGGAGCATTGGGATTTATTGAAATTGCACGCTGGAAAAGTTCTGACGCCTTGTCCAATTCATTCGTGACCTGGTAAAAACGCGCCAAACTTAGATATGACTCAACTCGTTTGGGATCGAGTTGAATAGCATGATTCAGTTCGGCGAATGCTTCGTCCTTTTTGTTCTGCGCAAACAGAACGCTCCCCATCAAAATGTGACCTTCGATGTTGTTGGGCTCTTTCGCAAGAATTTCCTTGGCTAGTTTTTCAGCCATCGGGATAAGCCCGGGATTATCCTTGCTCGACAGCAGGTAATAGTTTCCCAATTTACTGCGTGCTTCGAGATTGTTCGGGTCAAGCTCGACCGTCTTGCGCAACTCCTCAAACATCTCCGGACCGCGCGCCAATGCTTCATACGCGCGCGCCAAACCCCAGTGGGCGGCCGCTAACTTGTCGTCAATCTGAAGCGCGCTGCGAAACTCGAGAGAGGCCTCCTGATACTTCTGCTCAGCCAGATAGGCCTCGCCCTTGCTCAGGTGCTCTGCTTTTGCTTTTTCGGGATTGGTACAGCCGGCCATGGAAATGACGGCTGCAAGAAGAAGACAAAGGAAGATAGGATAAGAACGGTTACCGCGGCACTCGCTATTCATCTGTTTTCGCTCCGTAGTTGGTGCTTTAAAGCAACAACGAAATTCGAATCTTCGGGTTTCGCGGGCATCTCGGCGGGCAATTGCCTTCTGATGCCTCAAAAACCTGAGACAAAATATGAAAATGGTTAATTCAGTCCAACTTCCTCAATTTCCAGCTCGGTTTAATCAAAAACCCTCAATTGGGCACAAATTCAGGTAAAGCTTTCGTTGCTCCGGCCGCGAGGTCCGTAGCTGACCGTAATGCATCAGCCTCCGATCCGCTAATGGGAACCGTAACTCGTACCATAGCGCCGTCAGAACGTCGCAGCTTTACGCTGTCAATAACGGTGTAAATCTTGCCCCAATACTCACTCGCAACGGCCCGACCTCGACCTTGATACCAGTACAACATCAGGCTTTTGTAATCGCCGTTCTGGATGACGTACTTGTTGACAGTAACGTCGCGACCGTCAGCAGCTGTGAAAGTCGCACGTCCCGGTTCACTCAGAATCCATCCGGACCCCGGCAAACAATTCAGAGGACTGTGATAACTCGACCCATCGCCTTGCGTCGCATAATAACCAACGTAGAAATTAGCAATCTGACCCTGAGATGTTCGAAAGTCCCTTATTAAATAGTCACTCGCACGCAAGACTTTGAGCGTTGCGTCGTCCAGGATTTGATCATTACCCGATTTATGCCACGTGCCAATCTCCTCGGGAAACTCCTTCAAAGCCTTGCGCTGGACCGGTTTTTCCCCGAGATACGCCCAACTATTTACCAAAGCTCCGCCCGCAAGTATCAAAACGAAGAGAAGTGCGACACGCATAGTTGAGTTCATTATTCTGTGCCCTCGGCGGAGATAACCTGCTTAGTTTTTGCAACTACTCTGTCACGCGCTGATTGCTCATCCTTCTCGATTGGCTCGTCTTTTTTAGCCGACGACTTTGGTTTGAAGCGATCCAGAATCCAACCGACACCGAACAACATCAGAAAGGCTACGATGTAGATGGCCCACCCCGAAAATGAATGGAAAAAACCATCTGCGACCTCGGTTCCATAGTAGTGAGACAGAATGCCTGTACCGCTCACTCGCCCCGCGTTAGTGAGAATGGCAATCGGTACCGCTGAAGCTACCAGGATTGTAGAACGCCAAAAACCATACGACTTAAGTGGACTTAAGAACGATGAAGATTTTCCGTCAGTCTTTGTTCTTGGATGCGTGAAATAGGCAAATACGACCGCCAATGTCATCAACGTCATCAACGAGCGAATGCCACTGCAAGCTTCAACCACTTCAAGCTTCTTAGTGCCGAACGAATTCAGAGGTTTTAGTTCTATGACATTACCTTGGCGCAACACAGGTATGCCCACAAGAGTCATCGACCAGACCGCACATCTCGAAGCGAAGAGCTGCAGGGGGAAAGCGATCTTGTTAAAGATTATTGTGGGA
>QHXL01000559.1:1674-4202 GCA_003222935.1 Acidobacteriota bacterium | reverse complement strand
GTTGTCACGAGCAGCAGCAACAGAGAATAGAGCGCTAGCCGGGTCGCTTGTCGCTCGAGCACATTTGTCAGCGTGTTGGAAGATCCCAGCTGGACAATAATGAACAGCCGCCCTTTGTCGGTCAGGATCGGAAAGTAAAAGGCGCCAGCTTCGCCGACATCAACATTACGCTGTGGAGGCATCCAGTCTGGAAGTTGTTCGGTTTCGTCAGATTGAATAGCGCGCCGAAGCGGAGGGAGGGGAATATCTTTGATTTGGAAGTACTGAGTAGTCTGATCGTCGGGTTGCCGAGGGCCGTAGTCGCGAATAGCGCTGTCTCGTACGTTGCCGCTGTCGTCAACTACCAGAATGTTCTGAACACGCCCATTCCGATCGACCAAGTTGCCACCGGACTTGCTGATAATCTCGTCCAAATACTGGTTACTGCGAAGTCCTCGGATAGCCAGGGCAATAGCGCTCATTATCTCCTGCTCTTGTTCGATAACCATGTGGGCGTTTGAGCGCACCGCCCGCAAGTTGAAGTAATACTGCACTCCCAACGTCAGGCCGAGCATCAAGGCAAGCAGCAGCAGAAGCCGCGCGCGAAAGCTGTGAACGAGAGCAGGAAGTCTCATGCGAACACTAAGAAGAGTCGTTAACTACTTGGGTTGTAAGTTTTTATTGATCGTCTTCTATTGAAACCCGCGGACGTCAAGAAGAACTCCATTTCCAGCGATTTGTGTATAAACAATTACTTTTTTGTTGCCCGTGCCTGATGGCGATGGTATATTTGCCTCGGTCTCAAATCAATGTCCCCAGGGACCGCCATTTAGGGAATTCTTCCCACCTCAATGTTTGCAGTCTAAGGTTTATGCCCTTTTGAACCTAAGGAGAAGTATTTTGAACGACTCCCGAACTGCAGAGAATAAGTTGCCAGAGGACGGGCGCTGGTCCGTGCTTTTTGTTTTTGTTCGCCCCGGCGTCCAAGAGAATTTCAATCTACCTGCCGCTTGGTAGGTAAATCCCTAAGAAAGGTAGCATTGGTCCTGATGACATTGCATTCCCCTAATCCTCGGAAGCTCCTCTTTGTTTCATTCATATTCGCAATTCTAACGTGTCTTACTTTATCCGGTACGGTCTTTGGAAAGAAGAAAGCGGCTTCCCGGGGACGTCAGACAAAGGCATCCAAATCGAGTAAAAAATCGGCTCGCGGTGGTCGCAGTTCGAAACGTGGTGGCCGCCAGGTGGCCCATAATTCACGTTCGCGACGTGGCAGCAGCCGGCTTTCGGCTCGCGATGTTAAGCGCAATCGGGCCTTAGTCGCTCGCGAACAATCGGCGTCACTAAAGGCACTCGAGCGAAGGCGTGGTCGGCCTTTAACTAAACGTGAACGCACCGCAGAACTTCGCCGCATCGAATCTCGATACCGTCAGAATAGCCTGGCTGCACGCCGGCGAGCTGAAGCGGCACGTCAAGCAGCGATTGCACGTCAACGAGCAATCGATAACACAATGCGTTCCGAAGTCCAGGCGCTAATCGCCAAGGACGATCTCACTGGTGAGGATCCGGAAGTTCGACGAGTGGCCGTTCAGGCTTTAGGAAACCACGCAGGAACTGTTGTGGTGATGGATCCAATGACGGGTCGAATCTACTCGGTAGTCAACCAGGAATGGGGACTTCGACGCGGCTTCAAACCTTGTTCGACAATTAAGCTTGTTACCGGAGTCGCCGGGTTGTCCGAGAACGTAATCCCACAGAACGACACAGCAGGCGATGGTTATCGACTTGATTTAACTTCGGCATTGGCCCACTCAAATAATCCGTTTTTTGAACAGGTCGGAAGTCGAATTGGTTTCGACAAGATGGTGACCTACGCACGCGAACTCGGGCTCGGCGAAAAGACCGGCGCCAATGTTCCAATCGAATTTCCTGGCCGGCTTCCGGAAATGAAGCCTGGATTTATCGAGCGTCGCATGTTCTCTTACGCGGATGGATTTGAAGTTACCCCACTCCAGTTGGGTACGCTGGTTTCCGCAATGGCCAACGGTGGCAAGTTGCTGACACCTCAAATTCCGCGTACAGCAAAAGAGCAAAGCAAGTTCAACGTAAAAGTCCGTCGACAGATTCCAATCACCGCAGACACCTGGCAGCGCATGGTTCCCGGAATGGTGGGAGCTGTGAATTATGGATCTGGACGTCGCGCTTATGATCCGACCCAGACGGTAGCCGGTAAGACCGGCACTTGTATCGGTTCAGGCGGTTGGGTAGGTTTGTTCACGTCTTACGCCCCACTCGCGAATCCGAGACTGGCAGTGGTTGTTATCGCGCAGGGTACGGACGCTCGTCATCACTTCCCGGCAGCAGTTGCAGGCGAAATTTATCGCGAGTTGAACCATCGATTCGGAACTGCGATTAATCTCCAGGTGGCTACGACAGCAGACGACGAAGAGAAGGAAATTGCCGACGAAGAAGAAGCGGCACAGAACGGCGAGGAAACTGCTGAGACTCCAGCCGCTGGAACAACAACCAACGTTACCGCTACGGCAGCT
>QHXL01000559.1:0-1646 GCA_003222935.1 Acidobacteriota bacterium | reverse complement strand
CCATTACCGACTCGGGGCACCGTAAAGCGTGTGTTAATGCCGATTGAAAAGAAACCGGTCGAACAAAAGACATCTCCAGCAGCGTCTCCTAAAAAGACTGAAGCAACTACCCCAGCTACTGAACAAAGGCCTCGGCGAACCCAGCCTGAACAGCCTTAAGTCACACGCGGACTTGTGTTATCTAATCGCGTCGAAGATTTTCTTCTTCGACGCGATTTTTTTGACGCTTTTGAGCGTTACCGCCTTGACACTTTTATTAAAGTTGCACGAATATTGCGCTCGTTATTTTGCCGCATAGTTGTTGCGAAGTGATTTGCGCAGGCTCCCGATGGCGTAAAAAACGGCAACCGCTCTCTGTAATACTCGCATCCTAACGATTCCTGTGGCGACGCTCCAAGGGCTTTTGGCCCTCGCCAGTTTTGTTGAAGAATGATTTGGAGGTTCCGACGACTAATGAAAACGATGATTAAGTTATTAACCCTGAGCGCGTTCGTAGCGATGCTCGCTCTGCCTGTTGCTGCTCAGGATCAATGCACGCAGGAAAACAAAGACGCTTACTACAAGGCCTTTACCGATAATCGCAAGGACGATCAACCGAAGGCGCTCGAAAATGCCAAGAAATACTTAGCGTGTCCTGTGCCAGCTGACATAACGCCAGATGGTCAAAAGATCATCGACTACCTCAAGCGTTGGGTTGGCTTATACGAGGAGGCGATGAAAAAGGCGCAGCTTCCAGATTTGCTTTACAACAAGCGAGATTACAAGGCGGCTTACACTTTGGGTCGTGAACTCACCGCCGCCGAGCCAGAAAATCTTAAGTACTTGATTGACCTTGGTGCTAATGGTTACCTGCTCGTGCCGCTTAAGGATCAATCGTTGAATTCTGACGCGGTGAACTATGCTCGCAAGGCTATTCAAATGTTGGAAGCAGGTAAGACAATCGAAGATTGGAAACCACTTACCGGTAAAGACGATTCACTTGCTTATCTTAACTACACCATCGGCACGCTCACGCTTGCACAAGATCCATCGAGTGCTCTCAAGAACTTGATCAAGTCAGCACAATATGAAACGCCACTAAAGAAGGAGCCTTTCACATACGCTTACATCGGCGGCGCTTATGAGACAGGCCCTTACGCCAAGCTGTCAGATCAATACAAGGTCTTTTCTGGTAAAGATGAAACGCCCGAGAGCAAATTGCTCCTGGCAAACATCAATCAGATTGTCGACCGCATGATCGACGCTTATGCAAGAGCGGTTGCGCTGGCAGGCAGTGATGCAAAGTATGCTGAGCCGAAGAAAACCTGGACCGCCACTTTGAGCGACTGGTACAAGTACCGTAACAAGTCGGATGCGGGAATGACCGAGTTGGTCGCCAGCGTGCTCTCGAAGCCATTGCCGCCAGAGCCGACCCCTCTAACTTCGTTGCCCGCTGCACCGGCAACCCCCGCGGCAACTTCAGCAACGGGAACAGGCACGGCGGCATCAACGACCGCGCCTGCAACGACAACTCCTGGTGCGACGAAACCGACACCGGGCGCTCCTAACAAGCCACGTAACTAACGAACGTCATTAAATCGTTCTTCAACGATGCCGGAAGCTCGTCAAGTTTTTAGACAAGCTTCCGGCGTTTGTTATAATCCGCC
>QHXL01000558.1 GCA_003222935.1 Acidobacteriota bacterium | reverse complement strand
ACTTAAATCGCAAACATCAACTGCTGAGACATCTCCCAGGCCCCACCCCCCAGGTAATCAATTTCCAGAAAGAAGAGCGGAACTTAAACAGGAAAGGCCGCGTAAAGCAGCAGTCCTCGCCAGCCCCTCGGCGTGTAAGACCGCAAAATAAGAGCTGAGTATCAGGAGTCCCTGAACAAGTCTTTTGGTTGTTGCGAACCTAATTTTATGAAGACTCGAATTAATTTTTTAGGGGTGACCCTGATTGTTGTGGCAGCCATACAATTGAATGCGTTTGCGCAGTCGACTACACCGCCCGCAGCAGTGAAGGCTGCGAGCCCCGAAGCCAAACCGTCGCCGAGTGCCGAAGAAGCAAAAGATACGAAACCAGTCACAAGCGAACCTGCAAATGCCGCAAGTCCTGCTACGCCTGTAGCCAAGGGTGCCGCACCTCCACTACCGGCGGAAAAAGCATCGCCTGTAATACTCCCGCGTTTTGATAAGCCGCCAACCATCGACGGTAAACTCGACGAAGATGTTTGGAAGAACGCAGCAGTATTGAAAGATTTCTATCAGATCCAGCCGGGCGACAACGTCGCTCCGTCGAAGCCCACCCAGGTCCTAATGGGTTTTGATCCGAAGTTTCTCTACATCGCCTTCAAAGCGATCGATGAGCCCGACAAAATCCGTTCGACGGTCGCCAAGCGTGACAACATTTTTCAGGACGATTACGTCGGCATCATGCTGGACACCTTCAACGATAAGCGAAAGGCGTTCGAAGTTTTCTTTAATCCCCTTGGTATCCAGGGGGACGGGATAATGACGGAGGGTCGGGGCGAAGACATGAGCGTTGATCTCTTGATGGAATCCAAAGGGATCATTCATGAGAACGGATACGATATCGAGATCGCTATTCCGTTCAAGTCGCTACGCTTCGAAGCCGGCAAGGGCAAACTTTGGGGGGCGCATTTCTTTCGACGGATCAAGCGGTTTGAGAACGAACTCGATTCATGGATGCCGATGTCGCGAAGCATCGACAGTAATCTGAGTCAGGCAGGGCACTTGACGGGACTTGAAGGCATTTCTATTGAAAGAGCCATCGAGCTTATTCCTAGTATGACTGTCTCGGAGAGTGGCAGATTTGTGCGATCATTCATCCCGGTTCCTCCCGGGACGCCCGATCCAGGTCGCATCGTAAACGAACCAGTCAAACTGGATTTGGGACTAACAGCGAAGTTCATTCCTTCATCCGCCGTAACAGTTGACCTCGCGATCAATCCGGATTTCGCACAAGTAGAAGCTGACCAACTAGTGGTTACTGCAAACCAACGTTTTCCCATCTTCTTCCCGGAGAAGCGTCCCTTCTTTCTTGAAGGAATCGATATCTTCCAAACTCCGATCACTGCGGTCCATACAAGGTCGATTGTCGATCCGGATATTGCAGTCAAGACGACAGGGAAGAAAGGTCGCAATACATTTGGACTGATGGTCGCCAGCGACAATGGTCCAGGAAACTTGAGCGCCGATGATCGTGGCGCGCTGGCAAGCTGTTTTGATCGTCGCGCTCTTGATCCGCGAGTTATCTGTAACAATGAACGATTTCTTGACAAGAACGCTTACATCGGAGTCCTGCGACTGAAGCGGGATGTCGGTAAGGAAAACTCGCTTGGCATGATTGCCACCACCTACAACTTCATTGAAAAACACAATCATGTCATAGGTTTTGATGGTCGCTTTCGTCTCGATAAACAAACTACCGTCAGTTTTCAAACGCTGGGAACCACTTCACGAAACTTCTTCTTCGATCCGAACGATGGAGTCACTCGATATCGAACCGGGAACGGTTTTGGCTACAACGGCAGTTATAACGTGTCTGGTCGTAACTGGGGTTATGAAATTTATGGACAGGGATTCACTCAAGATTATCGTGCTGACGTTGGCTTTGTGCAGCGTACCAATTCTAATTTTAACTACGGATTCCTGCGCTACAACTCCGATCCGAATCCGAAGAAGACAATTATCTCTTATCACATTCACACCTTAACCCAGGTCGATTACAACTGGCAGAAGAAGATGTACATGTGGGAATCCGAAAACCTCGCTGAGTTGTCGTTACCTAGAAACAGCTGGGTCGGGATCTGGTGGGAGCCCGGTTACGAGCGACTGTTTGATTCCGAATTTGGTCCAACCCGCGAAGCCAAGCCATGTAATCCGTTTGGCGTGGTTAACAAGTGCACTTTCTATGGTGAGAGCGCTGAGCGGTCATCGTCGAAACAGCATCTGTCGGGTTATGCAGGATCGCAATACAGCAAAAAGATCTCGTTCAACGCGCAAGTAACTTATCGTTGGGGTACCTTCGATCTCGACTTTG
>QHXL01000073.1:10558-13608 GCA_003222935.1 Acidobacteriota bacterium | reverse complement strand
GCAACAAAGCAGAGCCAAATTCCCATTTCAAAACCCTCATCTCCCAATTGAAAGACGTATCGACAACCTTCTTTCGTTGATGACGATCGATGAGAAGATTGAATGCCTTGATACGAATCCAAGTGTTCCGCGTCTCGGCGTGAAGGGCAGTGGACACGTTGAAGGTATTCATGGATTAACGCAGGGTGGCCCTGGAAAATGGGGCAGGCCAAAGACAATTCCTACGACAACATTTCCACAAGGAATCGGGTTGGGAGAGACGTGGGATACCGACTTGATGGGACAGGTTGGCGAAGTCGAAGGCTACGAAGCGCGCTACGTCTTTCAAAGTCCGAAGTATCAGCAAGGTGGAATTGTAATCAGGTCGCCAAACGCCGACATCGGAAGAGACCCTCGCTGGGGTAGAACTGAAGAGTGTTACGGTGAAGATGCCTATTTCAACGGCATGATGGTCGTCGCTTTCGTCAAAGGCTTACAAGGGAATCATCCCACGTATTGGCTCTCGGCGGCGCTAATGAAACACTTTCTCGCGAACAGCAATGAGAACGATCGCGACAAGACGTCGTCGAATTTTGATGAGCGACTCTTTCGCGAATACTACTCGCTGCCATTTCGCATGGGTGTACAGGAAGGTGGCTCCCGCGCTTACATGGCCGCCTACAACCTGATGAATGATGTGCCCATGACGGTTCACCCGGTGTTGGAAAACGTCACGCGCAAAGAATGGGGCCAGGACGGAATTGTTTGCACTGATGCTGGCGCAATGACCAACCTTGTAAAGTCGAACAAGTATTCGCCGGATCTTGCTCACGCGGCAGCCTCAACCATCAAAGCCGGCATCGGTCAGTTTCTCGACGACTATCGCACGGCAACTCGCGAAGCTTTGCAGAGGGGATTACTTACTGAAGCGGATATCGATCGTGCGTTGCGAGGAAATTTCCGGGTGATGATCAAACTAGGTCTACTCGATCCTCCCGATCGTGTTCCATATACCAGGATTGGCGCTGAAGCCGAAGATCCCTGGCTGACAGATAAACACAAGTCTCTTGCAAGGTTGGCCACGAAGAAATCGATCGTTCTGCTCAAGAACGCCAACAGCTTCTTGCCGCTCCAGAAGAACGCGATCAAATCGATTGCCGTAATTGGACCGCGTTCTAATGAAGTCCTACTGGATTGGTACAGCGGCACGCCTCCTTATCGAGTGACTCCGTTTGATGGTATCAAAGCGAAGGTCGGTAAGAACGTGCGAGTCAGTAACGCCGCGAATAATGAAAACGACGAAGCGGTAAAGATCGCACGTGAGGCGGACGTCGCAATTGTGTGTGTCGGCAATCATCCCAATGGAGGCTTCGATAATGCCTGGGCCAAGGTCTCGGTTCCGAGTGAAGGAAGGGAAGCAGTCGATCGTCAGACGATTACCCTCGAACAGGAGGAGTTGATCAAACAGGTCTACGCCGCAAACCCGCGCACAATTGTCGTGTTGCTCTCAAGCTTTCCGTACGCAATCAATTGGTCTGAGCAAAATGTTCCAGCGATTGTACACATGGCTCAAAACAGTCAAGAGACTGGCAGCGCGCTCGCTGACGTGCTCTTCGGTGACTACAATCCCGCCGGACGTCTTGTACAAACGTGGCCCAGGTCGCTTGAACAACTTCCACCGATGATGGACTACGATATTCGAAACGGTCGGACTTACATGTACTTCAAAGGCGAACCGCTTTATCCGTTTGGCTTTGGTCTTAGCTATTCAACTTTTCAATACACAAACATTGCGCTGAGCAATTCTTCGCTTTCCGCAAAAGGGACTGCGACCGTAACTTTTGATTTGAAGAACACGGGAAAGCGAGATGGTGACGAGGTTGTTCAGTTATACGTGAAGTATCTCGACTCCAAAGTTGCGCGACCTTTGAAGGAATTGAAGGCGTTCGAACGAGTGTCGGTCAAGGCGGGTCAGACGAAACGCGTCAGGCTCCAGCTGGCCGCGGAGCGGTTGGCCTATTGGAATTCCGCACGGCACCGGTTTGTTGTTGAGCCTGGAAAGATCGAGATCATGATTGGTGCGTCCTCCGCAGATACTAAACTTACCAAAGTTATCGAAGTCAAAAACTAGTTTTCCGTAAATGTCCGACGAACTTCAGTTTGTCGCGGTGTAGGGAAATGAATGTTCGACAAACTGAAGTTTCGCCGGACATTTACGGAGAAGAACTAACGAGGTGCATAAACTTGTTGCGATCCACACTTGCGTTATTGCTTTTCCTTTTCGTTGTTCCAACCGTTAATGCGAACCCTCGACCCGGCAAAACAGTTTCATTCAACGAATCTTGGCAGTTTTACCTGGGTGACGTTGCCGACGGTCAAAGGGTAGATCTCGATGACTCAAGGTGGCGCACACTAAATGTGCCTCACGACTGGAGTATTGAAGGCAGGTTCGACGAAAAGAATCCGGCTGGCACGGGCGGAGGTGCGCTGCCGGGTGGTTTGGGTTGGTATCGAAAGTCATTCAGTCTTCCGCTCAGTGCGAAAGGGAAGTCGCTGTTCATCGATTTCGACGGGGTGTATCGCAACAGCGAGGTTTGGATTAATGGTNNNGGTCACTACCTCGGCAAACGACCCTATGGTTATAGTTCTTTCCAGTATGAACTAACGCCTCATTTGAACTTCGGTGATCAGAAGAATGTCATCGCCGTTAAGGTCGACAACTCGCAACAACCAAATTCACGTTGGTACTCAGGTTCAGGCATTTATCGCAATGTGTGGCTTACCACTGTTGAATCCATTCACGTAGATCATTGGGGGACCTGGGTACAGACGCCGGAAGTGAACGAGCGTTCAGCAAACGTGGTTATCGAGACGGCGGTTCGCAACCAGTCGGAATCTGACGTCGCGACGAAGTTGGCCACGGTTATTTACGACGCGGACGGTCGCGAAGTCGTCCGTCGTGTCTCTCCGTTAGCCGTCGCAAAGAACGGCGTAGCCAGGGTGGTGCAGGATCTTTCGATCTCGAAACCGGTGCTGTGGTCGAACGATAAACCTTACCTGTACAAGGCAGT
>QHXL01000073.1:793-10509 GCA_003222935.1 Acidobacteriota bacterium | reverse complement strand
CGGTAAGCAGGTAAAGATCCTCGGTGTTTGCAATCACCACGATCTCGGCTCACTCGGTGCCGCAGTGAATACCAGAGCACTCGAACGTCAGTTGGAAATGCTCAAGGCGATGGGCGTCAACAGTATCAGAACTTCACACAATCCTCCCGCGCCCGAGTTGTTGGAACTGGCCGACAAAATGGGTTTCATCGTGATGGATGAGGCCTTTGATATGTGGAAGAAAGAGAAGACGAAGTTCGACTATCACCTTGACTGGGACCAGTGGCACCAGCGTGATTTAGAAGACATGGTCCTCCGCGATCGAAACCACCCGAGTGTCATTATTTGGAGTATTGGAAATGAGGTCACAGAACAGTGGAATGCGAATCCCGAGGCAGGGATCATCAGCAAAGAGCTTACGGCAATAGTTCGAAACCTGGATCGCACCAGAGTGGTTACTTCGGCCTGTAACTTTGTCACAACTGACAACAAGCTATTAACTGAAGGGAACCTTGACCTCGTTGGCATTAACTACGCGCATGAGAACTGGGCGAAGGTTCCTCAATGGTTTCCGAACCGTCCCATCATTCTTACGGAGACTACCTCAGCGTTACAGACGCGCGGCAGTTACGACATGCCGTCGGATGTTATTAAACGGTGGCCGCATAAGTGGGATGAACCTTTAAAAGATGGGAACGGCGACTATTCTTGTTCAGCGTATGACAACTGCAGTGCGCCATGGGGTTCGACTCACGCTGAGACATGGAGGTTGGTTAAGACACACGATTTTCTTTCGGGGATGTTTATCTGGACAGGTTGGGACTACATCGGAGAACCTACGCCGTATCCATGGCCTGCCGTCAGTTCCTATTTTGGCATCATTGATCTCGCCGGGTTTCCTAAAGACTCCTACTACTTTTACCAGAGTGAATGGACCACGAAGCCGGTGCTTCACCTGTTTCCACATTGGAACTGGAAGAGTGGGCAAACGGTAGACGTGTGGGCTTACTTTAATGGCGACGAAGTTGAGTTGTTTCTGAACGGTCGGTCACTGGGCACTAAACGAAAGACTGGGGAAGATTTCCACGTGTTGTGGCGTGTGCCTTTTGAGCCGGGCACTCTTAAAGCAGTCTCACGTCGGAACGGCAAGATAGAACTGACTGAAGAAGTGCGAACGGCTGCACCTGCTGCGGGCATTGTACTCAGAGCAGATCGCCAGGTGATAAAGGCGGATGGCAATGACTTGTCGTTTGTCACCGTACAGGTCGTCGACAAGAACGGTACCGTGGTGCCCGATGCTGACAACGTCATCAATTTGGATCTTGAGGGTGTTGGGTTCGTCGCTGGATTAGATAACGGTAATCAGGACAAATCGCAAGAAGACGTTTCACGGACAATTGATGGCTATCATCCAGTCAAAAGGTGACGCTGGGAAGATTAGTGTGCGAGCGAGGTCTGAAGGTTTAGCACCCGCTTCGATCGTTTTGACAGTTCGGTAGTGCCCTCATCTTGAATTACTCTGTGCTGCTTCTGTGTTCTCTGTGTCTCTGTGGTGAACCTCATTGTCAACTCCAAGCAGTACCACAGAGACACAGAGAACACAGAGGAAACCCAATTACTTTCTACTGACAGTCACGCCGGGCCAGGTGTCTGTACGAAAAGGTGAAGCTGGCAGGCCTGCTTTGTTGTAGAGATTAGTTATTGGATTGTCGGCCCACGCGTAACGAACTGCCACCGGTTTAGCAACTTCTTTACTCGATACCACGATATCGTTGCCCTCAATTCTCGCCTCCGCCCAAACGAATCGATGATCCTCCCCGGCGATTGCAAAACTTTTTAACGGCCCGCCATCGGAAGTCTTGAGACCACTGGCGTGATCAAACTTCAAGCGAATCTGATTGCCTTCTACTGAGAACGACTTGAAGAGTGGACCGGAGTATTCGAGCGATTGCCCGTAAGTCTTTGCCAGGGCCCAAACAGCTAACCGATGACCCACGTCTAACTTGTTTCTCGGGTGAATATCGTTGGTCTCACCGATGTCGATAGTTACGGCCATGCCAGTTTGTGGCTCTCGCAGGGTTAAGGTTTGAGCCTCGCGAAGTTCTGCCCACTCGCTGTCACCGGGTTCAGCTTTGATTGGCTGCCAGTTGGCTAACTGGACAAAGTAGAACGGAAAATCGTTGTCACCCCACGCCGTGCGCCAGTTCCTAATCATAGTGGGGAACAGCGTGCGGTATTGATAGGCTCGACCCGAATTGCTTTCACCCTGGTACCAGATTGCGCCGCGAACGGTGAACGGAATGACCGGGGCAAGCATCGCGTCGTAGAGCACTCCCGGGCTATTTTGATTATGTGGGCCAGGGGCTTCCGGCCGCGAGCCCCAATCGGGAGCTTTTGGAGGCAATCCCAGTTCTATCTTGTAATTCCATGGGCCACTAAGCGGGATCGCTGCTGCCGTATCTCCGGTTGGCTTTATAGACATGTCCCCGGCTCCAAAACCGCCTTCGCCGGCACTGTCAAAGACTCTCACTGCAATTACGTTGCGACCACTCCGAACGAGTTCTGCGGGAATTTGGTAATGCCGCAGAATGGAATAGCTGTTAGGTGTTTCGCCGCCGATGCCACCCACTCGCTTTCCATTAAAGTAAGTAGTGTCCTGATCATCAATCGCGGCAAGATTTAATTGCAAAGGCTTTCCTACCCATGAGGAAGGCACGTCTATTTCTTTTCTAACCCAGACTGCGCCATCGATCTTCAACCCGGCCGTCTCAAAGAACTGCGGCAAGACCATCTGTTGCCAGTCAGCAACTGACGTGTTGGGATCGGCATATCCCAGCGCTTCGCCCTTGTTCCCTTCGTCCACGTAGAGATTCTGTTTCACCCATGCTGATAGCTGTTGCTCAAAGAGGCGCTGCCGCTCCGGCATATCCTTCATCCCAGCCTCAAAGCGATCGAGAATTGGTTGCAGTTCTGAGGTCGCTAATAGGTCGCGGTTGGTCCATGCTTCCGCTGGTGTTCCGCCCCACGATGTGTGAATCAGGCCGACCGGAATCTTGAGTTTTTGATGTAGCTCACGACCAAAATAGTAGGCAACGGCTGAGAATTGTCCGACCTGGTCCGGACTCGCCACTACCCAGTGACCCTCTACATCGTTCAACGGTACTGCCGAGGTTTTCTTGGGAACGGTAAAAAGTCTGATGTCGGGAAAGTTTGACTGGGCGACAGTCTCAGCCGCTCCGGTCGTGTTGATGAGTGGCCACTCCATGTTGGATTGACCCGAGCAGACCCAAACTTCTCCGATGAGAATGTTTTTGAAGGATAGAGTGTTAGTACCGGTGATTGTCAGAACAAGTGATGCACCTGACTTGAATGGTCCAATCAGAGTTTGCCAATTCCCTTTGGCATCCGCGATCGTTGTTGTCCTGGCATTCGCGAATTCAACCGTGATTGATTCCTGTGGGTCGGCCCAACCCCAGATCCTAACCTTCTTTCCTGCCTGCAGAACCATGTTGTCGCCAATCAAGGATGGGACCTTAACTTTGGCGAAAGCAGGTTGAACGAAAACCAGAATAAGGACACTAGCTACGGCCGTTAGAAACAGTCTGAACGTTTTCATGTTGAACTCCTTGGAGTGCGGGGACTTGTCACCGCTTTGGTACAGCGGGCCGCCGTTAGCCGCGACTCAATTTATAAAAGCGGTGACGAGTCCCCGCACTCCAAAAAACTATTGAATCTTAAACTTCCCGGTAAGACCGCCAACCAGTACTTCGAAATCACCAGGCTCGAGTACCGGCTTATTGTTCGTTCCCGTGAACGACAGCTCCTCAGCACGAATGGTGAACGTCAAGGTTCGTGTTTGGCCCGGTTCCAACGAGATCTTAGCAAAACGTCGAACTCGTTTTCCCGGCGGCGAAAGTGAAGCAACAACATCGCGAACATAAACGATTACGGCTTCTTTCCCTGCGCGCTGACCTTTATTCGTTACCGACACCGAAACCTTAACTTCTCCATTCGTCGACACACTTTGCGGACTTACCTGAAGATCGCTGTACGCAAACGTCGTATAGCTGAGTCCACTGCCGAAGGTGAATTGTGGGGTGAATGCTGTGTTGCCGTACGACGTAGCTTCGGTTTCGAAAAGTTTATGGTCGTAAGTAATAAGTCCGTTGGGTGTCCGAGGGTAGGTGAAGGGAAGTCGGCCGCTTGGGTTGTAATCTCCAAAAAGAACATCGGCGATCGCCGTGCCACCTTCGTTGGACGGATTCAAAGCCAGGAGAATTCCCTTGGCTCCCTCAACGATTCGATTGATAACTCGAGGACGTCCTTCGACTAGCACCAGGACAACGGGCTTTCCAGTGGCCTGCAGTCTTTCAGCCAGTTTCAGTTGAGGTTCGCTGAGTGTTAGATCCGTAATGTTCCCGGGAGTTTCCGTGTAAGAAGCTTCACCGATGCAAGCAACGACAACATCAACGCTCTGTGCGGCTCGAACGGCGGCGTCGATATCAATCTCCTTATCAAAGGCGACGCCAGGCACATAACTAACTTTGTCTCCGGCGACTGCTCGAATTGCCTGGAGCACCGTATGCCGATCCTTCGGATAAAGCGCCGGCTTATCACCCTGCCAAGAGTAAGTCCAACCATTGTTCAAGGAAATTAAAGTATCCGACGTTGGTCCAGTAACCAGGATCTTTTTGTCTTTGGCTATCGGTAGAACAGAGTTTTCATTTTTCAGCAGGACGAGCGATTCGCGCGCTGCGTCAAGCGCGACTGCACGAGAGGCGCTGGTCGCAAAATTGGATTTCAAAGAAGCGTCTGGCCCAGGCTGTTCAAACAAACCAAGCTCATATTTGACCAGAAGGATCCTGCTCACGGCTTCGTCTATTCTCGATGTTGGAACTTTGTTTTCCTTCACCAGTTGGATCAGGATGTCGCTAAAACTGTAGTCGCTCGGCACCATGCTCATGTCGATACCGGCCATGATCGACAAACGTGTTGCTTCCTTCTCATCAGCAGCGACGCGCCATTCGGTTACCAGCTTCTTAATGTCTTGCCAATCCGAAACAACAAAGCCATCAAACCCAAGTTCCGTACGGAGAATATCTGTTAACAGGTGATGATTGATGTGACCGGGAATGCCGTTGACTTCGGCTGAGTTGACCATGATTGTACGGGCGCCGGCTTTCACCGCGGCAGCGAATGGCGGCAGAAAATACTCACGCATGTAATTTTCTGGAATCCATGCAGGCGTGCGATCGCGGCCCGTGAGCGGAAAGCTATAACCAACGTAATGTTTCAGTGAAGTAGCGACTTTTTTGTTTGACGATACGTCGTCGCCTTCAACGCCACGCACAAATGCCACGCCCATGACCTTTGCCAAATACGGATCCTCACCAAAGGTTTCCCAAAAACGTGGCCACAATGGTTGGCGCCCGAGATCGAGAACAGGTGAGAATGTCCAGGGAATTCCGGCTGCTCGTGTTTCCGCTGCCGTGACTTCAGCGCCGCGTTGCATGAGTGCGGGGTTCCATGTTGCCGCCATGCCGATTTCCTGTGGAAACAAGGTAGACCCTTGAATGTAGTTTGCACCATGGATCGAATCGATACCGTAGATCACTGGTATCTTCAGTCGTGTGCGTTTGCTGGCTTCCTGGATAGCTCGAATGATCTCGTGCCATTTGTCTACCGACAAAGCTTGATCCTTCACGTTGAGAATCGATCCTGATCCGTATTTCACCACGGCCTTTTCCAGTTTTTCATTATCGATCTGGATATTATCGCCGTCGCCTTTAGTGATCATTCCGATCTCGAGCTGAGTCATCTGCCCGACCTTTTCTTCCAGAGTCATGCGACCGACGAGTGCAGCTATCTCGCTGCTGAAGGATTTCTTCGGACCTCTTCGCGCACTCGCTCGTTGGAAGTAAACGTCACTATCCTCCACCTCATCAACAAAGGGTTGCACGGCAGGCGTTGTCGCGCTTACAGTTTGTTGTATAGCCGGACAAAAGCTCTGAACACAGAGTGCGATAAGCAAGACAGCTAAACAGGCTCTCATTGAGTTGATTCCTTTATCGAGATGGTGTGCAGGAAAACGACGCGCTAATTCTTCGTTAGATGCGCCGAATTTTCAAGTCCAGAATGAGTTAATCGGCCCAGTAGTCCCAGACAAATCTGCCGACCTGTATGCTTCCTTTGCCGCTTGAAGGCGGACGAATCAATAGGGAAGTAACCAGATGCCCTTTGCGATTAATCTGGGCTTCGAAGTCGCCCACCGAGTCGCCACTCGAGGCACGATAGAAGCTGACACGGATTGCATCGTCGCCAGTCCTTTGATAACCGAAGACATATTCACCGGGAGACAAGGAGAGATTGCCCATTTTTATTGGGGCCTGGGTCACGAAGAAATGTGAGTATTTGCCTTCGGCCGAATAACCGGCAGTAATCATCACGACGCCAGCGATGAATTTTCCCTTTCCGTCGGTAACCCCGGAAGCTGTGCGGAATTCAGTTTCAATGTTTTCTTTCACCACCGGGGCTCGCGCCGGAATTAGCTTACGCAATTCATCAGCGGTTACCGTTCTCCAGCGAGCCGGTGCCGCATTGATAACAGTGGCTGCGAAAAACAGCAGCACTTGAAGGATTGCCAGATAGGGCTTCAGGTTCTTCATCGCGATTTCCTAAACACTATGTTGATGACCAATTCCATGCTCTTAGTTAATTACACTACTTTTTCAAAATGAGAAAGTGTCAGCGCAACGCGGTTATCCGTAAAGTCCTACGATTGTCGCAGGGCATTCTCGTGCTGCTGCTACCTCTTTTTACCACGACCACACTCGCCCTTAATCCGAATAGGAGTCTATCTGAATTTGCTACGCAAGTGTGGTTGACCGAGAGTGGTCTGCCTCAAAACACCATTCAGACAATCATCCAAACTCAAGATGGCTACTTATGGATCGCCACTCAGGAAGGGCTGGCCCGATTCAATGGGGTGAGTTTCGTCGTCTTCGATAAAGAGAATACCCCACAGTTGAAGAGCAACGATATCAGGTGTCTGTTTGAAGATCGTCTAGGTGCACTCTGGATCGGCACTTCGTATGGACTGGCGAGATTGCAGGGCGGCAACTTCACGTCGTTCACTACGGCGGAAGGATTGCCGGACAACAATGTCTCGGCATTAGCTGAAGATCAAAGCGGAACAATCTGGATAGCGACTGTAACCGGATTGGCTCGCTACGCTGGCAACTCGATTAGCGCGATCAGCACAGTTCACGAAAACATCCAAACCCTTCTACTCGATGCCAACGGCATACTCTGGCTTGGTTCGGCGAACGGAGTTACCAGCCTTAGAAACGAAACGGTGATTAATACCAAGCCCATGCAGGAACTGGCAGGACGCAGCGTCACCACTGCTGTTCAAGATGAATCAGGGCGTCTGTGGTTTGGTACCAGCAATGGTCTGGTAAGTTTCAAAGGAGACGAAGTCGTAACTTACGGAACCAAGAATGGGTTACCAGACGACCATATCAACTACTTGCTCTCCGATCGCGAGGGTTCTGTCTGGATAGGTACTTCGGGTGGACTCGCTCGGTTAAGTGCAGCTGGCTTGTCTATCGCCGAGGGACTTTCCAGTAACCTCATACTCTCAATTTTTGAGGATCGCGAAGGTAGCATCTGGATTGGTACTGAAGCGGGCGGCCTGAATCTAATTCGAGACAAGAAGTTTTCTACCTTCACTACCAAACAGGGATTGGCGAGTGATCTTATTAAGGCTATTTACCAGGACAATGCCGGTGCGATCTGGGTTGGCACTAATGGTGGTGGTTTGAGTTTGATGAAGGATGGCAAGGTCACAAACTTTACGACCAGCGACGGCTTGTCCAGCAATGTCGTGCTGTCACTTTTTGGCGACAACAAGGGAACGCTATGGATTGGAACTCCTGATGGTCTAAATGAGCTAAAGGATGGCAGGTTTAGGACACTGACCGTGGCCGATGGTTTGTCGAGTGATTCGGTCCGATCGATTTATGTCGACCGTAGTAATAGCGTCTGGGTTGGAACGTCGAACGGTCTAAATCGAATCAAGGACGGAGAGTTCACCAGGTTTTCGACAAAGCAAGGACTGGCAAACGACTTCATCGGTTCGATCCTGGAAGATTCGAACGGCAACTTGTGGATTGGAACCCGTGGCGGTTTGAGCAAGTTTAGAGATGGAAGGTTCACCAACTTCACCACGAAGGATGGATTATCGAGCGATGTAATTACGGCGCTGCATGAAGATCGAAAAGGAAATATCTGGATCGGAACAAACGGTGGTGGCTTAAATCGACTGCGTGAGGGCCGCTTTACGTCGTACACGACTCGCCAGGGTTTGCTGGACAACGTCATCTATCGAATACTGGAAGATGGTCAGCAATACCTCTGGTTCAGCTCGCCCAAGGGTATCTTTAAGATTAGCCAGACTGAATTGACCGATGTCGCAGACGGCAAACTTCAACTTCTAAACGCCAGCATCTACGGAACATCGGATGGAATGTTGACGCGTGAATGTAGCGGTGGTGGCTATCCAGCCGGGTGGCAAGGCAATGATGGAAAGCTTTGGTTCCCGACCGTCAAAGGGGTGGCGATGATTGATCCCGCCAGTGCCCACTTCAACCGACAGCCTCCACCGGTTCTAATCGAGCAGGTTCGAATAGATGACCAGTTAGTACCGCTGACGGGCGCCATGCAACTGGCGCCCGGCACGACTCGTTTGGATTTTTATTTCGCGGCCCTGAGCTTCATCGCGCCTGACAAGTTAAGATTCAAATACAAGTTGGAAGGTTTTGATCCGAACTGGATTGACGGCAGTAGTCGGCGAGCGTTCTATACAAATCTAAAACCAGGCAATTACAAGTTTCGCGTCATTGCGGCGAACAATGACGGAGTTTGGAATATGGAAGGCGCGGTTATTGAGTTCTACCTGCGTCCGCACTTCTATCAGACGTACTGGTTTTACGGATTCCTGGTCCTGTTGTTGGGATTGATCGTCTGGCAGGTTTATCAGCTTCGTGTGCGCAGAATGAGGGCGCAGTTCGCTGCCGTATTAGCGGAACGAACGCGCATTGCCCGAGAGATACATGACAACCTCGCGCAGGAAATGCTCGGCATTTCAGTGCAACTTGAAGTGGTGGCGCGTACTATGCCGCCGAGCGCCGACACAGCTAAAGCTCATCTGGATCGAGTGCGGTTGCTCGTTCGGCATGGAATTGCCGAGGCTCGCAGGTATGTGTGGGACCTACGCTCGCAAGCGCTCGATAACGCCGATTTGCCGACGGCCCTGAGTGAAACTGCGAGACGTTTAACTTCAAATGCAGGTAGACCAATCGACACGCAGGTGCAGGTAAGTGGTACCTTTAGACCATTGCCTGAAGCTGTAGAAGATAATCTGTTGCGTATCGGACAAGAAGCGATTAACAATGCCGTCTCCCATGCTCAGCCACAGAAAGTTCTGATCAATCTCGATTTTGATAGTTCTCACGTGCGACTAAGCGTACGTGACGATGGCCTTGGCTTTGATCAGACGACGGTAGAGACAAACGGTCATTTCGGATTAATTGGAATGCGGGAACGAACCGAGCGAATCGGTGGCAAACTCGGTATTGTCAGTTCACCCGGAAACGGAACTGAGATTATTGTTGATGTGCCGATCACAAGCTAAGCATCTCGGGGTTTAGAAATGGACGATCAGAAGATTCGAATCA
>QHXL01000073.1:0-775 GCA_003222935.1 Acidobacteriota bacterium | reverse complement strand
GTCTTTGATCGGCACCGTTCCGGACATGGAAGTGGTAGCCCAGGGCACTAACGGTCAGCAGGCTGTCGATCTCTATAACGAACATAAACCTGATGTGATGCTGATTGATTTGCGAATGCCGGTTCTTAGTGGCGTCGAGGCGATCTCGGCGATTCGGAAGGCGTCACCTGGCGCCCGGATCATCGTCCTAACAACTTTCGATGGTGATGAGGATATTTACCGGTCGCTACAAGCAGGCGCCCAGGGTTATTTGCTCAAGGATGTGTTTTTTGAAGATCTTGAGAGTGCGATTCGAAAGGTCCACGCGGGCTCAAAACAAATCCCGGAAAGAGTCGCTGTTAGGCTGGCGGAGCGAATGACGGGATCGGATTTGACGGGAAGGGAACTGGAAGTTCTGCAGCAGATCGTCGCCGGAAAGAGCAATAAGGAGATAGGCGCTCATCTCAACATCAGTGAAGCGACGGTAAAGAGCCACATCAACAACATCCTCAGTAAGCTTGGTGTATCTGACCGCACCCAGGCTGCCACCACCGCACTGCAAAGAGGCATCGTTCATCTTTCTTAGACTCAGTGGCTAACTCTGTGGCGCCTGTGTGGTTACCCTGATTGAACGCATTCATAACCACGGAGACTCGGAGACGCAGAGAATACACAGAGATCTCCAACTAAAGTTTGAGATGAGAATCAACCAACAGTCTCGTGACGTAATTTTTTCTGAGTGTTAACTTTCGCAGCGTTGCAGACGAATTATCGGTCCCGAGGTGGGGGCAAATCA
>QHXL01000568.1 GCA_003222935.1 Acidobacteriota bacterium | reverse complement strand
GACAAGCCTGAGTTAAAAGACAAGCCTTTGAAAGCGACTGTGCCTGCACAGCTGCGAAAGAAAGAGTCAATTTTCGACACCATCAGGAAGCAGGACCAGCTACTGCATCATCCCTATTCCTCGTTCGAATCTGTAATCGATTTCATACAGGAAGCGGCGCACGATCCTAAGGTGCTGGCTATCAAAATGTGTTTGTATCGCACGGGACAAAACTCCCCGATCCCACGCGCATTGATCGAAGCCAGCGAGCGAGGCAAGCAAGTTACAGCAGTAGTGGAAATCAAAGCGCGCTTCGACGAAGAGAACAATATCGAATGGGCCAAGCGTCTCGCCGAATCGGGCGTACACGTGGTCTATGGACTGGTGGATTTGAAGACCCACAGCAAAGTGACACTGGTAGTGCGTCGTGAAGATGATGGTCTACAAACTTACACGCACATTGCGACCGGCAATTACAATCCGTCTACCTCGAAGCTCTACACCGACCTGGGCCTGCTAACGAACGATTCCCTGATTGGCGACGATGCGACCGACCTGTTTAATTTCCTTACCGGCTTCTCGATGCAGAAGGAGTACAGCCGGTTGATGATTGCGCCCGTAAATCTAAGGCGTCGCATGATTCAATTGATCGAGCGCGAGACGGTCCATGCTACCGAGGGAAAGACCGCGCACATCATCGCCAAGGTCAATCGATTAACGGATCTTGAGGTCATTGAGGCACTGTATGTGGCGTCGCAGGCGGGAGTGAAGATTGATTTGATTGTTCGAGGGGCGTGCATGGTTAGACCTGGCGTGTCGGGACTTTCTCAAACTATTAACGTGCGCAGTGTGGTTGGTCGTTTCCTGGAGCATAGTCGTATCTTCTACTTCTTGAACGGCGGCGAAGAAGAGATTTATATCGGTTCCGCCGATTGGATGACGCGGAATCTTGACCGACGCGTCGAGGTGGTCGCTCCGGTGCTGGAACCGCAGTTGAAAAAATATTTGAAAGATACTGTCCTGATGGCTTACTTGCGCGATAACGTAAAGGCGCGCGTGATGAACTCTGACGGCGTCTATGAACTTCCACAGATGGCAATCGGAGAGGAACCTTTCAACAGCCAGTCGTATTTCGAGGGAGCTAACAGCTCGCCGTCAGTGGCAAGTGTGCACTCGATTAAGAAGCGACGATTGTGGGCCAAGGAAATGCCTTAGTAGACACTCGTTTTTTTCTTTTTAATTCTTCCAACCGAGAAGGGAAACAGTGAAATGAACCGAGTGAGTGTAGGTGTGTTGGTTACGTTTGCTGTCATTCTATTAATCAGCGGAGTGGTCTCTTATAAATTGCGTGAGCCTTTGACGGTAGCTCCGGCTCCCACTGGTTCTCCAACGGCGGCTAAGTCAGAACAGCCCCCGATGCTTTGGGAAGTTTTTGGCCCGGACGCGTCCGGCATGCTTCCCAGGGATTACGCAGGTTGGGAAGCGACAGCCGCGAGAATAGCCTTGCGGTTTTCGCTCGCAGCGTTCTTAGCTGGACTCCTGGCATTTCGTATTCGGCGCGGTATTAGTTTCAGCAGGCGGAATCCTTTTGTCGCGCAAACTCAGATCCTGATGGCAGTTGTCGCAGCCGCGATGATGATGGTGGTGGGTGATAGTGCAGCAAGAGCTTTTGGTATTTTCGCAGCGGCGTCACTCGTTAGATTCCGGACAAACATCCGGGATCCAAAAGAGATCACCGTGCTTCTGATTTGCCTGGGCATTGGTCTCGCAGCCGGCGTCGGCCGGTGGGACATGGCGCTGATTCTGACGATTTTTGTTCTACTCGCGCTTACAGTTTTGGAGTCGTTCGAGCAGTCTCAGGTTTATCTATCGATGAAACTCTGTGTTGAGACGAAAGATGTGGACCAAACAAACTCCATCCTGCTCAAAGAATTTGAGAAGCATGCGTTCAAGGCAGATTTGCGTGAATTGAATCGCCAGGATGAAGACGACCCGTTGGGCAAAATTGTCTACATAGTTGACCTTCCAGCCGGGGAAAGCACTGGCAAGCTAAGTGAAGAGATACTCGCGGCCGACACTGACAATATCGACAGCGTCGAGTGGAATCAGAAAGACGGTGTACTATCAGGCAGAAGAAGGGCAGGCTAGTTACCTCTAGTCTGCCTTTTCTTTTTCTCTGTGCTCCCCCCGTGTCTCTGGGTCTCTGTGGTGAAAAATGAGCATAACCACCGAGACGCAGAGACACAGAGAAAGCACAGAGAAAAAGTATCGTTGATTGAACTCATGCAATACACTAGACTTATCTACGTTAAGAGAAATTTGCGATTGTTTGCAGGGAAACAGGGGATTTTGAATGAACGGTCGGACGATTGTAGTAGGCGATATTCACGGTTGTTACGATGAGTTGATAGCTTTGCTTGAGAAGGCAAAGTTTGGCAGAAACGATCGAGTAGTTTCTGTTGGGGATCTGATAACCAAGGGGCCCAAGAATCGCGAAGTGCTCGAGCTCTTTATGAAAGATGAGCGCTTTAGCACCGTCATTGGGAATCATGATTTGCAGTTAAGACGGCGTTGGAGTGGTGAAGACGTCGAGTTGAAGCCCGCGCAAAAAGAAGCAAAGAAAGAACTGAAAGCTGATAAGGTTGCCTACACCACCTTCCTTAACCGATTGCCATTCACAATCGATCTCGGTACTCACCTGGTGGTCCATGCGGGTTTGCGTCCTAACGTTGAGCTCTATTCGCAAACGAGTGAAGACATGACCTTGATTCGCACGCTTGGCGCCCATCGTGAAAGCGAAGAAGGAACGCCGTGGTACCACGTCTATCACGGAGACAAGACCGTATTGTTTGGACACTGGCCCGCTCCCGAACCGCGTCGAGGAAAGAAAGCAATCGGGCTGGATACGGGCTGCGTCTACGGTTACAACTTAACCTCTTACATCATTGAGACAGACGAGTTTGTCAGTGTAAAAGCCTCGCGGCCATACGATCCTTCGTAAAACAGATTTAATTTGAGCGTGAGAAAAAGGGTGACGTCGGTCGCCCTTTTCTTTTGAAGATGCGGATGATTCGCAAAATCACTTGATCTACCTGAGGTGCGAAATTAAAGAGGCAGTGCAAATTATTGCAAGTTGGGAAGGGCGGTTTACCCCCGCTGGCCTCGGCAAAAGGAGCTCATAATCAGGCAGCGGGGGTAAACCGCCCTTCCCAACTTGCTCTGAATTTGAATCTCCTTTTTTGCCATCCTGCCTTTTGCAAGAAGATTAAACCCGACCGCAATCAAAAGATTGGAGCAAAAAAATTGTAATGCCGAGATTAATGAACAGACCACAGGGCGATAGGTTCTCCCGACAAATGGCGCGTTAGTAACAGAAAACATAGCAAGAATGAGAAAACTGAGGTCCATCGACTGATTAACTCAACTCACATCTCAGCAAGATATTCTCAGAAACAGCAAGATCGCATAGCACAACTACATTGAAAAGCTACAAGGCATGTTGTATACAAGGTGCTACCACAAACTATCGGGTTTCGCAGTTGCCGCCCGGCAAAACCCGCAACATCAGAAGTTTGGTGCAAGGGTTTCGAGAGTTCTGCACCCAGAACAGTCCAATGATTCACCTGGATGAAACCATATTCATCATTTTGGTTCTCGCTGCCGTTGATTGGCGAAAGGGCGACACTGCAAGCGATACAGAAGCGTTCGGGGAGACGTGGTCTGTACAATTCGGCGATTGTGGCAACTCGTAGAACATACTCGCGAAATGCCATTGCCTCAGGCTTAACTTCTGAAAACGTAATCGCGCTCCCGGTTAGCGTATTTAGTGTAAGCCACTCAGTTTTAGAACCCCGGCGGAAAAAACTGACAAAACTCTCATCGAGGATTGTCAAATAACTAGGTCCCTCTGACGTCGACCAAGTTGCAGTGCCATCAAGGAATCGGTAGCACGAATACGGGTCGGAGATGAGTAATCACTCAGGGAGGAGTACGTAAACTGTGAGCGTTATTCTGGCAGCCGGACCTAATGTTCTTCGAAATGAATCTGACCCTCTATCCCATATTCTTCGGAGGCCTCGCAGGATGGATCCAAGGGTTGAACTTGTGATCAATTACATTAGAAAAAACTACAACCGCAAGCTAACGCTTGCTGAGATGGCGGAAACGGCAAACCTTTCGCGCTTTCGTTTTAGCCATCTTTTTAAGGTCCACACTGGCACTTCACCGGAAAGGTTTCTCACCGGGGTGCGCCTGGAAAAAGCTAAACATTTACTGGAGACGGAGTTCTTGACGGTCAAGGAAGTCATGACACGGGTGGGTATTTCTGACGCCAGCTATTTCAGCCGACGCTTCAAAGAGGCGAATGGTGTAACGCCTGGAAAGTGCCGCCGCGTCTCACAAAAACAATGACGCCAAAGCAGAAAGAAAAAAAGAAAAAGCGGAAGAAGAAAACCGCCCTGGTTGTGTGCCGCAACCGGAAGGAGTTCTGGACCACGCAGACCCAGTTCTGGCAGTGGGTGCGAGAAGGCATCGTCGTCAAGACCGGCGAAGCACCATTGACTGGCGGGTTTGTGCGTGAGAACGAAGAGTTAATGATTTTGCTGGGCAATACAGTTTTGAATCTGGCCCATCCCA
>QHXL01000567.1 GCA_003222935.1 Acidobacteriota bacterium | reverse complement strand
GGCGCCACCAGCGAGCATGTTTCCTTTGCGCTGTTCTCCGCCGAAGTGCAAAGCGCCTGCGGAAAATGTGAAGTCAGGTTGCCGTAGCCTTTGGGTCGCAGTTGTCGCGATAGCTCCAAATATTTTTGTGTCGTAGCGGGTGGTGAAGGGCGAGTAGTGAGTGAGTCCCGGGTTGTCCTGGTTGGAGATCGGATCAAGTGTCGGCGTGGGCAGTGTTCCCGAAGCTGTTTGCCCGCCAAAAATATCGAGGCGCACGTTGTTCAGGGGTAATTGGACCAACCCCCCGCGAACGGCTGCTGCCAAAAACTCCACGTCTGTTCCCGTGCCAAATTCGCCGGCTACGAATGTCTGACCGTTTGGCCGGTCGAGCCGTATATTTCCTCCCTGTAAATCTGGACGTGTGCGGTTTGTAAAATCGATCGACGAGTTTGCCATGAAGCTCAACATGGCATCACCGACCCGACCAACGCCGCGTAGCACCAGGCTATGATCGCTGGAAGAGCTGTATCGATTGAAATTGTAGTCGTACTCGATCTGAAATATCTCCCATGGCGCATGTTTCGCCCCGGTACGAATCGTGTCAGGTTGAAGGGCTTTGCGTGTGATGAGGATGGCGCGGCTTTGGTCTCGTCGGACGATAACGTCCAGGAGTGCTGCGACGATCTCGGCGGGGAGCATTAGATCGTTTGAAGTTGGCGAGAAGATCAGGTCGGCAGTTCCGGAAACACTCAGAATAACAGCGCCATTCTCACGCACTTCGTTCAACTGGGCATTGAAAACTGCGGCTGTACCATCCTGGCGACGGACGGAAACGACGCGCGTTGTCGGGTCGGAGCTGAGGGTGTCTCCGAGCACACGAGCAATTGTTGCAATGGGTAAAAACAATCGTCCACCGCGTGTTTGTGGAGAACTGTTTGGGCCTACCAACTCACGTTCGTTAACGATAATTATCGAATCTTCCTGTACTGCGACTTTACGCGGCGGGGTTGTCCCACGCCCTTTTGACGCGGGTCCTACGCTCGCTTTCTTAGTCGCGTTCGCGAGCACGCTCGGGCGCGCCATCGGCAAAGAGGCGATTGTTAAGATTGTGATAATTCGAAGGAGGAATTGCATTGGGGCGGTGAGTTTGTAAAGCTGGCTGGGTTAAAAAGGGCTTTTCTAGAAGTGCGTGACGATTGAGTCTGTTCTAAACTCAAGAATCTAATTTTAGGAGTCACGCGATGCCGGCGAGATTGTTAAGCGGTGTCTTCATAGTAATCGTTGTGTGCCTGAGTGTGCCTGTTTGCGTGGAAGCGCAGTCAGGCGGTAGTTCCGTGATACTGAGGGGCACCGTCAGCGAGACCGTGGCCCTTTCGATTCCGTCGAATTCCACTCAGAACGATTTCAATATGAACGTGGTGAGTAGCGGGGGCGCGGTGCGTGTGACGCTATCGGGCACCGGTACTCCGGCTATTCGTGTTCCTCTGATCATTCGTTCAAATAGCAATTTCAAAATCTCGGCCGAAGTCGAATCCAAAACAGCTGAGCTAACTCAACTGTCTCACCTGAGGCTGTTAGTGATCTCAATGTAGCGCAACAGTTTGATCGTCGAGGATTAAGTGAAGACCTTACTTCAGTACCTGGTGCTTCACCGTTGGATATTTCCCGTCCCTTGTTCGTATTAAGCGGGCGACGCGCTTCACTCGGTGGTACTCTCGATTCTCCGAACAACGCGTTGCAGGTAACTTTTCTCATTCGCATCAATCCGCAGGCAGGCCAGGGTTGGGTGGTCAATTTAACTTTTGCCGGCAATGCGGTGAGCATTTTCTAGTCTCGTAACAAACTATGGTTTGGGCTTGTTCGCCTCACCGGCGGAGTTCGATGCGGTCGAGACCATCGCCTCTGTAACCACTAATTCGGTAATACCCTCCGTTGGTCTGCTGCCGTCCTGAAAATCCACTCGATATTTCACATTGTAGGTACCGGGATTCAAGCGCTTGTCTAGGACGAGCGGCTGAATCAATTCGGCACCACCGAGCAAAGGAAGCGATTCTTTTTGCGGTAACTCTGCGATCGCGACACCAGCATTGTCCGTAACTTTCAACGAAGTAAGAGGACGAACCACGCTATTGCCGCCGTTTTTAAGAAGGGGCGTTACGATCACCTGGTCTCCCTTCGCTTCAGCGCGGAGACTCTCCAGCGATCCCTGCCGACGCAGTTGCGGCACCTTGATGTAAAAAACCGCCGCCATTCGATAGCGAATCACCATCTGGCGACGATTCTGATTAAGTTTGATGTTGTCAGCCCGCTGTTCGATGATGAGCGACGTCAGGTGGTCTCCTGGTGTGGCATCTTTCGGAACCGAGATAGTTACTCTAATTGCATGAACGTTCCCGGGCGTCACTGTCGTTTCGGCGGGACTGTAGATCAACCACGGACTCGCCGAGTTAGGTAACGTGTTGGCCCTGGCAAACTGTACCTGACCATTTCGATCGATGGTCCAATCATTCAAGCTGGCAACGATACGCACTGGCTGTGAATTATCCGCGTTGGCGTGATAGTCCAGGTTCACCACCATCGTCGTTTCTGTACCCGGCTGCATTTCCAGTTCAACCCGTGCCGGGGCCAGTGAGATGCCACTGCTGGCGGCCTGGGCCGTGGCCTCCGGAGCCGGGTTCTGTGCGCTCACAGAAACAACCGCAATAAAAAGAAAAAGCAGAACGAGAGTTACTCGGAAGATTTTATTTGCAGACGCCATCGAGCTATATACCTTTCAACAGGGAACATTTGGACCAGGCGAGATAGTGAATATGAGAGTTGCAGAAGAAACGCCGGAAGCGAAAAACTGTGGTGTCAGAGCAAGGATTGCGTCAAAGGCATATCCGTCGCTTGTTTGACGATTGGCGCTGTTGTTCTTTGAGAGTTGTGGACCACTGAGAATAACAGTCGCACCGGACAGGCTTCCCAGAGAGGACGGGTACGCCACACGTCCACTACTACCAATTGTTGCGGAAATGGCCGGGTCATTATCGAAAGGCGATCGAATAAGGTGACTGCTTTGAGTGCAGACCTTGCCGGCTCCGCCGAGCAATCGCATATTTCGAATGCCAAAACCAACATCTGAGGCCTGTAACGCTTCCACATTCGCGTTATTTAGACCAGTTATTGAAACCGTGACTTGATATGGTTGATTGCTTCGAACCCCGATGGGCACTGTCACCTTAACGATTGAGTTCGTATTGAGTGGAGAAACCTCGCCAAAATTGACAGTCACCACCAAATCGCTCGTGACATTCGCACTACCAGTTACCGAACCGTTTAGGGTTCCGGTAATTGTTGGTTGACCTCCACTACTAATATCCAGCGCTTGTCCAAAAGTCGACTGAGCAAACGCCATAAAAAGTAGAACAGCGGTCAGGGAGAATGTGACGTGCTGTAATCGCATTATGGTGCGGTAACGGTAAAAGTGACGGAGATCGTCGTAGTTCCGTTTTCGAAAAACTGGGGCTTAATTGCAAAGCTTGCGGGAACGACCAGGCCGTTGGCGTTGCTGCGAGGGACGGCGTTCATGATGAAAGCGCCATTCAGCGCGGTAGTCGATGAAGAGAAGGCGTTGAGATTTGATCTCACGGCGGTGAATTCGTAACGACCACTCGTTCCGTTTACTGATCCATTGGCCGCCAAAGTCGGATCACCTGAAGTAGCGTTTGTGTCACTGCCACCGGTGTTAACGCCGGTGCCGGTTCGCGAAACTGTTCCCAGGCCGAAACCGACATCCGCAGGCCCTATCTTGTTGGTCGTGCTGCCGGAACTGGTGACAGTTGCGCTCATCGATAAGACATAGGGCGCATTGCTTCTCAGTTTTAGCGGCACTGACGCCGTCACGAAACTGTTGGTGTTGCTTGGGCCAAGCTCACCCAGGTTGATCGACACACCAAGAGGAGTATTGACCACTCCATCCGTGGTGACGCCACCACCTGAGTTGCCGGTAAGAGTGACAGAACCGCCTGAGTTGATTTCGACGAATTTAGATACTGTAGCGCTCATCGTGACGGTTCCCGTTGTGGATTGTCCTGACATGGAGGGCAGAATTAGTTTGGTAGATATCGATGAAGGAAGGGGCATGATTTTGTCCTTGAGGAAGACGGGAGTTGAAGACGGGGAGTTGTGGTGAACCGGCCATCAAAACAGCTGACGGCCGGTACCAGGAAAACGCTCCTAAAACTAGGGCGCTACGACAGTAAACTGGGAACTGATCGTGATTGCCGCGGCAGGATCAAAGAACTGCGGCTTGATGGCGTAGATGGCGGGCACGTCTAAACTAGTAGTCGTGTTTGCTGCCACTGCCTTGTTAATGCGTGGTCCGCTCAAAGCAGCACCTGACACTGCATATGAGCCGAGAGTGGAATTTGAACCGGCGAAAGCCCATCGACCGTTGCCATCGACGGCTCCACCAACCGTTGGATCACCAGGTGTAGCATTTGTGTCTGTGCCCGTCGCGAGATTTGCCGGTCGCGCGGATGGGGTTAAGCCAAAACCTACGTCGGAGTCTTTAAGACTATAGCTGGTCGCACCGGCACCGCTGACGCTGCCTACCATGTTTAGCTGGTAAGCGACGTTGCTTTTGAGTCTGAGTGGCGCGCTCAGTTTCACAAAACCGTTGGTGTTAGTTGGACCTAATTCGCCCAAATTTACGACCACCGCCAGGGGACTGTTTGCGAGTCCGTCAGTGGTAATGCTGCCGCCTGAGTGACCGGTAAGCGTTACGGCTCCGCCGGAATTCAATTCGACATAGTTCATTCATCGTAACCGAACCAGTGGTTTGCTGGGCTAAGGTGACCGCTGCGGTCATCATTAAGAACGTTGTTGTAGCCAGGGCCATCATCAGGCCCTTCGTAATTTTCGACATTTAGTTACTCCTCTATGGTTGGGGATAGTAGGCTCAAGTCACCTTATTGAAGGGGGACGCTGAGGAAAGGGATTGATTTGGAGAGCTCGTATCGGAAGGATTCAAGCAGTTTCTGGCACCCACTGTTCGGGCACTGTCGAGAAAGATACGGTTCGTCACCGTTGTTTGTCAATGATGTTTATAGTTTAACAGTAGCCGTAGTGCTAATAATTGGTAAATAAATTCACGGCTATTGCCAGTTTTGGCAGCGAAACTGGGAGTGTGGCTTACTATGGGGGTAATTGCCTCAAGTGCCGG
>QHXL01000566.1 GCA_003222935.1 Acidobacteriota bacterium | reverse complement strand
GTGATGCACTCGCGAACGACGTAGCCCGCGTTCGCGACGCCATCATCGCCGCAGGTTGTTTGACTCCATTAATAGAAGACGCTCGAGTTATACGTGATCCAGAGAAGAACCTTGTTTCGATGGAACTAACAGGCGCTGTCGGGCCAAAGGTGGTCGTAGTTGTTAAGAATTTCGATATCAACGACAAAACCCAACGTGAGTTACTCCCGATCAGGCGCGAAGGCAGCATCGACTATTCAGCGATTGTCGAAGGCGCTCGCCGGCTCCGAAACAAACTACAAGAGCAGGGGTACTTTTTTGCAGAAGTTTCGAACACCTGCACTGTCGTCAACCCACCCGCAGACCTGGGACCGAACGGCACCGAAGAGACGTGTCAAAATCTGAACCCGGTACAACTGACCGGTAAAACGGTCGAGATCGATTACGACACTGAGAAGGGACGCCGCTTCCGGCTCACCGACATTCGTATTACCGGAACAAACAAACTGACCTTCGCGGATGTTGAAGCCGAACTTAAGAGTCAGAAAGCCAGCGCGCTTGGTCTAATCCCATACCTGGGCTATGGCCGTGGCTACACCAGCCTCACCTTACTCGAACAGGATCGCAGGACAATCGAAGCGTTCATGCGCGACCTTGGTTATCGAAAGGCGAAAGCCGAGGTGTTGCAGGGCGTATCGATCGACGGTGAGAACCTGATCATAACTTTTCAGGTTACTGAAAATGAGTTGACTCGCGTGGCAGGCGTCGAAGTGCGCGGAAACAAGATCTATACGGATCAGCGACTGCGAGATGAATTGAGAACGGTAATCGGCGCTCCTTATTCGCGTTCCCAAGCGCGCGCCGATGGCGATCGAGTAGCGGCGCTGTATGCGCGCGAAGGGTATCTAAACGCTCGACTCGAGTTTTCAATTGTCGAATTGCCGAAGAAGAGTGGGGAAGAACAAGTCAAACTCGTCTATACGATTTCAGACGAAGGCGACAAAGTTTTTATCAATCAGATCATCATCAATGGCGTAACCGGAAGCAGCGGAACTCAGCAGACCAAACGAAAGGCAATACAGCGAGCAATTCCCTTGAAGTCTGGGGATGTTTTGCGGGCCGATCGAATTTCAGAAGCGGAGCGTGAGCTGTATCTGACTGACGCCTATCGGCAGGTCGTGATTCATACCGAGCAAGCGGGCGAGACGGCTGCCGGATACAAGCGACGCGACGTAATCATCGATGTTGAGGAAAAGAAACCTCGGGTGATGGATTATGGCGGCGGGTTCTCGACTGACTACGGTGCCCTCGGTTTGTTCGAGCTCAGCAACGTCAACCTTTTCAATCGACTTCGTCATGGCGCAATGAGATTCCGGGCGAGCCGCCGTCAGCAGTTGGTGCGATTTGAATACCTGGATCCTCGATTTGCCCGTTTCAATGAAAATCAATTCGCACCACTCGCGGCCTCGGTAGAGTATCAACGCGACTCCACAATCACGCGTTTCTTCCGTTCAGCGATTGACCGCGGAACGATGGGAATCGTGCAACGACTCGATGAGGACGGCAATCCGATCAATATTTTCGGGGTGAGGGTAGATGAACCGACGATCAATCGCTTTACAGCGACAGTTGAAACCCGGCGGGTGTTGGACAAGAAGTCGCAGACGATCATTTTTGGTCGCTACAGTTATGAAGATGTTCGTCTCTACAACTTAGAAAGTCTCGTCGTTAGACCGATACTTGAACCTGACAAGAAAGTTCGATTATCGCGTTTTGGTGCGTCTTTGGTTCGTGACACGCGCGAAAGATGCGAACGTGGATTGTTGAATCTGCGACGCAGTGCGACCGGGGATGAAGAGCCGGGTGGTCCTGGTGAGGTTTGCCGTCCCAACCAGGTCGACGCTACGCGTGGGGAGTTTCTGAGCGTCGACTACGCGATTGCGTTGCGACAACTTGGCGGAAACATTTCCTTCAATCGTTTTCAACTGACTTACCGTCGTTATTACAAGATGCGCGCGTTGCGGAATACGGTGTTCGCAGCGAACCTGACCCTGGGCCTGGCGAATTTGTTTAATCCACGGGACCGCGACGGAAACGGCACGATTGATGAAATCGATCGAACACTCCCGATTAGTGAAAGATTCTTCTCCGGAGGTTCGACCACGTTGCGAGGTTTCAATTTCGAGGAAGCCGGACCACGCGAAGTGGTAATCCCTCTTGGTCCATTCAGAGATCAGGACAAGAACGTGGTGTTCCTGAATCCGTTTACAGTTCCGGTCGGTGGAAATGCGCTCGCGGTATTAAATTTCGAGGCGCGCATTCCGCTCACTCGATCGTTTCAAGCTGTGCCGTTTTACGACGGCGGCAATGTCTTCAGACGCGTGAGCGACCTTTTCGGTAAGTCTGAACCGACGGTGGTGCCACCGGGTGATATTTTGGCCGCAATCACCGCCAATAATCTTCGCGTTCACTGGTCACACACTGTTGGTCTTGGATTTCGAGTGCAGACTCCTTTGGGTGGCGCGCTTGCCATTGATTATGGATTTCTTTTGAATCCGCCTGAGTTTTTGATCCCGCAGCGTGGCCCAGGTGGCGGGTTTGACGGGACTCCGGCGGTGTATCGACTAAACCGCGGACGTTTGCACTTCAGAATTACGCAAACGTTCTAAGGGAAATGTCCGACGAACTTTAGTTTGTCGCCGGACCTAATTAGCTAACGTTCGACAAACTAAAGTTCGTCGGACATTGGCCCAGGATCGAGTGATTATTTTGATGAAGTCATTGATGAGACAACTTATCGTAAAATTAGCGATCGTAATCGCGCTTATTACTGCTTCTTTCTGTTTACCCGAAGAAGTTCGGGCACAGCAGGTTGTCGACAAGATGGTCGCGACGGTCAGTGCAGGCGTCAAGACTGAGTTGATTACTTATTCAGATCTGGTTTGGCAGCTTGCGCTGCAACCAGACACTCCTCTTGATAATCCGACCTCCGCCGATCTTAATCGCGCTTTACGACTCCTGATCGATCAGCGGTTGATACTCCAGGAGGCGGAAAAACTACCGACAATAAATCCGACAGCAAAAGAGATAAGCGACGCTCGTGATGAACTGGCGAAAAACTTCTCATCAGTTTCTGACTTTCAGCAGCGATTGATGCGAGTAGGGCTGACAAGTGTCAAACTCGACGAGATCATTGAGCAACGTCTGAAGATGGAAAAGTATCTCGACTTTCGCTTCCGAAGTTTTGTGGTAATTAGTCAGGCGGAGATTGCCGACTATTATAAGGACGTCTTAATTCCGCGCTTGAAAGTGCGTTCTCCTGGTCGCGTGATACCAACGCTTGACGAAGCAAAGTCGGAGATTGAGCGGACCTTGATTGAAGCAAAAATCGAATCGGACACCGACGCGTTTCTCGACACCGCCCGCGAGCGTGCCGAGATAGTGATGTTGAACCCGATCGAGTAAGGGGAGCTTAGTACTTTGATCTTTGTACTTGGTTGTTTGTGCCTTGAGTTTAGTTCGACCTCTGGTCGGAACTAACGCCACAGGAACAAAGTACAAAGTTCAAAGCACAAAGCTCAGAGTTCCA
>QHXL01000565.1 GCA_003222935.1 Acidobacteriota bacterium | reverse complement strand
GGGCCACATTGACTGACCGGGCAGCGGTAAAAGTTGCGAACTGGCACGCTCGCGTGAACATCATCGGCTTAGTGATCTTCATCGCCAGCTTTTATTTGCGTACCACAAGCGGGGCCAAATGGATCGTCAGCATGCCGATACTGCCGTTTGTTCTTTCATTGGTTGGCGTCGTTGGATTATCCATCGCTGGATACCTTGGTGGCGAACTGGTCTTTAGACATGGAGTCGCCGTGAATGCTCCGCCAACCGCCCAGCCAAAGAGCGAGGCGACAAGTCGGATACGTGCGGCTTAGCAGTTCTCAATCACGACGTGGACTGAACAATAATTGCGAGCTGCTCGAAGCTGACGAGATTCACTTATGACGTGATCTTTTGATTTTACAGTGACGGAAGCTTTTGGTCCGAGTATTCGATAAACAGGAGGCGAGTTATATGAGTTCCGACCGAGCTTACAAACCACGGCAATTCGATTTGAGCAATCTCAAGGGCATCTCAGATGAAACGCTGGAGATGCACTTCAAACTCTACGAAGGTTACGTGAAAGAGACGAACAAGCTGAATGAAAAGATCGCTGAGTTTGTCAAAGGCGGCAAGGTTGATCAGGAAGAGTTCGCGGAATACTCAGAACTGAGCCGACGCCTGGGGTTCGAATACAACGGCATGGTTCTGCACGAATATTATTTTGACAATCTAGCTAGCGGCGGGGGCACAGGCGATCCAACGGGACAAACCGGATTTCGAAAAGCAGCCACGGAATCGTTCGGCAGTTACGATACTTGGAAGGCCGAGTTTGTCGGCATCGGGAAGATGCGTGGCGTCGGTTGGGCCATCTGCTACGAGAATCCCGCGAACGGTAGATTGTCAAATCATTGGATCACGCTTCACGAAACCGGCAATGTCGCTGGTTTTAATCCCGTGCTGGTGATGGATGTTTGGGAGCATGCGTTCACTCTCGACTACAAGCCGGCGGATCGACCGAAGTACATCGAGGCGTTCTTCTCAAATATTAATTGGAGTGC
>QHXL01000564.1:2451-2842 GCA_003222935.1 Acidobacteriota bacterium | reverse complement strand
TTCGTTCGCGAGGACAGTACTTGTTAAAGAAATACCGTTAAAGATTGTAGCTGCCCAGCCCGTTGCTGACCAATTTCGTGGAACCCGGCGTTTAAACGCCGGGCTAAATCCAGCTGACGCTACGCGTCAAGAAACAAGATGACTCAGTACTGGAAAATTATTCGCCTCACCTGTGGCTTTTTGGCAGGAACTCTCGCGCTAGTAAGTGGGGATAGTGAACTGCATGTCCAAAGCACTGACGTTCACTTGCTGATTTGAAAGGAACCCAGATGTCTAAGCGTTTGTCCACAATTCGCCTCTTCTTCACGATCGGTCTTGGAGTTGGCCTGGCCTTGCTGGGATTCTCGACCTTTCGCCAGGCGGTGCCGCCAAGTACACCAGCAGCTGAAAA
>QHXL01000564.1:0-2404 GCA_003222935.1 Acidobacteriota bacterium | reverse complement strand
ATACCCGCCAGTTTCCCTGCTCGATGGCGCACGCTTCTGCCAGGTGAAGGTCAATCACTTATGCGAGCGATCACGGCGGCGCGTTTCGGAATTACCTGGCAGAAGCGTGCGCCATCGAGCAGGGAAACTGGCGGGTATCTAGGCGTTAGTCATGATCAGAATTTCAAGACGTGGTTTGGTAAATCCGGGCTGACAGTTCTGCCGACTGGTTCTGAAAAACGCGAACGTGACTGGCGCATGAACATGCGGCTGCAGTCGTATGGTTATGGCAACGCGCTCGCAGCCGCGCCTCCGATCGTCAGTCGCAAGACGACCGAGAACCGCATCGAGTATGTGCGGTCGACTGTCAGATTATCGACGTCCAAAGGGCGTTCCGTTACGCAGTCAACCATTCCCAAGCCGCAATTGATCGAATGGTACGAGAATGGTCCTTCAGGAATAGAGCAAGGCTTCAAGGTAATCAATCGTCCGAAAAGAAGAGGAGCGGCAGACACGGAGTCGTTACGAGTTACGTTGAGTGTGGCGGGTGATTTATGCGCAAAGCTTAAGGGCGACGGAAAAGAAATCGAATTGATTGACAAGCATGGCGAACGGGCTTTGAGCTACAGCAAGCTGGTGGCTAGAGACGCAGACGGACGTGAGCTTGTTGCACGAATGGAGACGAAGGCTGAGGGGCGAGAGATTGTACTCGTGGTTGACGATCAACACGCCTCCTATCCAATCATGATCGATCCGCTGATGTGGAGCCAGCAAAACCACCTAATTGCGAGGGATGGCGGGGTAGGCGACCGATTCGGTTTCGCGGTAGCGATCAGCGGCAACACCGCTGTCGTAGGTGCTTATCACGACTCGTTTCTGAACGGCACTCCGGGCCTTGCATATGTCTTTATCCGGACGGGGAAGACATGGACGGAGCAATCGCGGCTGAGGACCGACGAGGTAGGCACTCAGGGTGGCAAATTCGGCTGGTCAGTTGCCATTAGTGGCAACACTGTAGTTGTCGGGGCGTCGTACATGGATATCGATGTTGGGACTGGTGTAAGCCAGGCTCAAGGTGCAGCATACGTTTTTGTTCGAACGGGAACGATCTGGGAACATCAGTCGACATTGACGACCGACGACGTTTTCCCGGGAAGCTATTTTGGGTACTCGGTTGCCATAAGTGGCGACACAGTAGTTGTCGGTAGCGCTCGGGACGCAGCTTACGTCTTTGTACGAAGCGGCACTCGGTGGTCGCAACCACGTAAGTTGGTCCAAAGCGACCCCCTCACCGGACGCCACTTTGGCCATGTCGTAAGCATAAGTGGCGACACTGTGGTTGTGGGCGGCTGGGAAGCTCCGACGCCTTTGCCTCCGGATGAGCCGGCGAGCACCGGTTCAATTTACGTTTTTGTTCGCAATGGTGGTACCTGGACCGAACAAGCGAAGGTGATGGCTAGCGATCGCATTGTGGGAGATTTGTTTGGGAGTGTCCCCGGCTCAATCGGCATCAACGGCGATACTTTAATTGTTGGTTATTACAATATAAGGAACAGTCTGGAGCATCCAGATAGACATGGTGCCTATGTGTATGTTCGGAGCGCCGGATCGTGGTCACTCCAGGTGAAATTAACAGGCGGTCAGCCGCAATCGGGCTCTTCAGTCGTCTCTGTAGCAATCGATAAGAATAAGGCTGTGCTGGGATATTCCGGTGGCGTCGCCTCAAACACTCCGGAGATGGGTTCGGCCTATATTTTTGAACGCCGCAGTGGAATGTGGTTCGCCCTGGGAAAACTAGACGCTCCAAACGTTCTAACACAATCTCTCTTCGGCTACCCCGTCGCAATTAGTGGCGAGTCGACAATCGTCGGAGCTTCACTCGATCCCGTCGAAACACATCTATTCCAAGGCTCCGCCTATATCTTCGCGAACGACGACACCGATGGGGATGGTCTACCCGACGACTGGGAAACAAACGGTATCACCGTCAACGCGGCCGGGGATGTTGTTGGCACAGGTAATCTGGTTGGTCAAGGTACTTTCATTAACGTCAAGGCGATGGGCGCCGATCCAAAGCATAAGGATGTCTTCGTACATGCGGACTGGATGAGGACTGGTCCAAGTGGAATAGTTCTAAAACCAAGTGCCAGACTTGTGAAGATGGTCAGCGATGCGTTTGCTGTCGCACCAGTTGACAATCCGGACGGTAAAAAAGGAATTCGACTTCATGTCGATCTTGGTCCAAACAGCATCATGAATCCTGTGACAGGAGCCAGGTGGAACTCCTTATCCCGTGCTGTCGAGGCGCCCTTTCAAGAAGAACTCGGAACGGAAGACATTGTGGCAGGGAAGAGGGTTTATAACTGGACCGCGTACGATGACGTCAAGGCGACGTCGTTTGGCGCGGCACGGAGAAGACCGGTAT
>QHXL01000072.1 GCA_003222935.1 Acidobacteriota bacterium | reverse complement strand
GCAGATTGCTTCGCCTTCACGATCCGGGTCAGCGGCGAGGTAAATCGCTTAGGCTTCTTTAGCAGCCTTCTTGAGTTCGGCAACGATCTTCTTGTTATTGCGTTTCTTCGAATCGGGAATGAGTTCGTAGGTAGGTTGAAAGTTATGATCGACGTCGACGCCGAGTCCTTTAGAAGGCAGATCTTTGATGTGGCCTATCGAGGCTTTAACCAGATAGTCCTTTCCCAGATATTTATTGATTGTCTTCGCCTTAGCCGGCGATTCAACTATTACTAAGTTTTTTGCCATTCAAATCATTTCCAATTGCCAATTGCCCATTGCCGATTTTGTTCCGTTTCCGATTCTGAAGCCAATTGGAAATCGGCATTCGGAAATCGGCAATACTTATAGCTTTCTCACAAAACACCTTCCGGGTAAAACTCTGATAAGTTCCCGCATCTCTAACGCTAACAGCGCCGCGGTCAGCTCGGACATGCCTAACTTGCTCTGAGCGACGAGGGAGTCGATGTGCACACGGCTGTCGGGTGCCAGGAGTCGGAAGACGCAAGTTTCTGTGCGCGAAAGTCCCTCGGGGACAAACTGTAACTTGTCTGCCAGGGACTTTTCTCTTTTCTCACCGAAGGGTGGTGGCAACAAGTTCGCGGCAATCTGCGGCGGCAATTCGGTTGCAATGTCTTGCCACTGCTGCACCAACTTCGCTCCCGCGCCTTTTATTAAATAGTTGGTGCCGAATGAGTTTCGCGAAGTGATGTTCCCGGGAACAGCCCAGACTTCTCGGTTTTGTTCCAACGCCAACCGGGCGGTTATCAAAGAACCCGACATCTCCGACGCTTCAACTACTAGCACGCCTAAGCTCAAACCGCTAATGATGCGGTTTCGGTAGGGAAAGTTTTCCGAGACAGGTGGCGTGCCCAAGGGGAATTGACTTACCAGTGCTCCCCCGCCATCAAGGATTTCCGCCGCCAACCTCTTGTGATCCCTCGGATAAACCTCGTCGATTCCCGTCCCGAGTACCGCGACGGTACGACCTCCGCTTTCAAGTGCGCCTCGATGCGCAGCAGCATCGATGCCTCGAGCAAAACCTGAGACCACCGTCACGCCGCGCTGGGCCAGGTCGCGCGACAACATCATTGCCGCATTCTGACCATAGGTCGAACATTTACGCGAGCCCACCACACCAATACAGGGCTGATCCAAACATTCTGACCACGCGCCCTTTACATAGAGAACAATAGGCGGGTCGTAGATCTCACGTAGGGAAGAAGGATAAACCCCATCGTCCAGCAAGAGGATGTCGCCGCCGACTTTTCTGACTGCCGTTATCTCAGCTTCAGCTCGTGCCTGTAAGTCGCGAGCGATAATGCTGTCGACGGCCTCCGGAACGAGTCGCAACTGTTCCAGTTCGGCGCGTGTCGCACTGTAGACCGCTTTGGCCGAACCGAAGCGTTCCAGCAATTTGGCAGCGGCGCGAGGTCCGATGCCAGGTGTCATATTCAGCTCAACCCAATCTCTAATCATGTGAGGAAGTCCTTTTGAGTTTGGCCCGTTGCAAGCCGGTGCAGTAGCCCGACCGTGAGGGAGGGTTTACACCTGCTACAAGACGAGTTTCGTAAATACAAAGATCAAAAAATCACCCGGGCAACTCTCAAGTCTGAATTGGCGGAGGCGTGTAGGAATCGAACCTACCTGAGCCCGCTCTCACGGTCTCACTGACGGTTTTGAAGACCGCGCCATTCACCAGAACAGATTCGCCTCCACAGCGGAGAACTCCAAAACTCCTGCCCTCAAGCTGGCTGTTGCTCGGAGGGTTGAAACCCTACGCGCCCTCTGCCGAAACTGTCAAGCAAGCCCTATGTCCGATATGCTTTAGCTGTCGCGGCGATCGAAGCTGTCTTCTGAAGAACACAACGACAAGCTAAAGCATGTCGGACATTATTTGCGCATCGGATTTCGGATCTTGAGATTGATTTCTACAGGGATTGTTCGCTTGAAAGTGAATAGAAGCTTCTTGAAATGCCCGAAGACGTACACTCGCCCGGTTACAAGCCACGTTTCCTTCGAGTCAATTACTTCTCCCAAAACACCCAACATCGCATTAGGAAGATTGACCGTAAATTTCAACGGCTTATCAAGTACCAGGTCGTCCTTATTAGGTAGATCAAACTCGCGATGATATTCCTCGATCCGAACCGGCGTTCCATTCACGACCATATCCTCGAACATCAAAAAGTCGACGTGTCCTTTTTGAGTTACGGGCGCTACGACGATGGGGATCTCGAGCCGTATACCGAGCGGCGTGAGCCGGGCGAGTTCGGGTTCACCAAAACGAATTAAGGTGTCCGGATTAGTATCTGCGGGCGCAGGCTTGTCGGTCTTCTGGTTCTGGCCGCGCTTCATCTCCACCACGGCACGCTCGACCTTATAGCCACGAATCTCTTTGGGATAGTTTGGCGTTTGCGCGAGCACGTGAAAATAATACAGAAGTAAGAGGCCGAGTGCGGTGGCAATGCGGACTAGGGGACTGCGCATGTTTCTACTCGGACTTTCTGGGCGGCGTCGGGTATTGATGAGCGCGTATCGTAACTAATCCCACTGAGTTCGGACTAGAGTGGTCTTCACTCCAGAGGAGTGACATGTTTATAGCACCGCAATTCCTTCCGGGCACTGCTTCGTTCGGAGGAGCGGACAGGATCTCTACATTGAGTGCGTCGATATGTCCGCTCCTCCGAACGAAGCCGGAGGTGGGAGGCGCGCGTGACTATAAACATGTCACCCCTCCGGGGTAAGGCAGTGCCACCAATCCCCGGGAAATCTCACGAAGTTTTGTGAAGGAACACATAGTAAGGTCAGCATTTGACTAGACACCCTGCCTTTCCTATTATTCGAACGAACGTTCGAACGTCCATTTCGAGGTCTGCATGATCAACTTTCAAACGGCACCTGACCAATATCATCACTGGAAACTCAATATCGACGGCTCAGTCGCGACGCTTTCGATGGACGTCTCCGAAGACGACACTCTCAACGAAGGCTACAAACTAAAGCTCAACTCCTACGACCTCGGTGTCGACATCGAACTTGCCGATGCCATTCAACGACTGCGGTTTGAACACCCGCAAGTGCGTGTTGTCGTGGTAACCAGTTTGAAGCCAAGGATCTTTTGCGCCGGCGCAAATATCTACATGCTTGGCACCTCGTCCCACGCGTTCAAAGTCAACTTCTGTAAGTTCACCAACGAGACACGCTGCGCGATTGAAGACGACTCGCGTCACTCAGGTCGACGTTACCTTGCAGCCCTGAACGGCACCGCGTCGGGCGGCGGCTACGAACTCGCAATTGCCTGCGACGAGATCTACCTGGTCGACGACGGCAACTCCGCAGTCTCACTACCTGAAGTTCCCTTGCTCGGCGTTTTGCCCGGAACAGGTGGACTTACTCGGCTGGTTGATAAGCGACGAATAAGACGCGACCGTGCTGATGTGTTCTCGACGCTTGCCGAAGGGTTGAAAGGTAAACGAGCAAAAGAGTGGGGACTGATAGACGATAGTTTTCCGACGAGTAAGTTCCAGGAAGGAATCGATGCGCGCGTAGAGCAGATCCTTCAGAACGAAGCGGAACCTGTTCGCGGGATCAAATTAAATCCGATCGGTGTTGAGCAAACAGATGATTCTCGCAACTACAAGTTTGTGAAGGTGCAGTTGCATCGCGATCAGCGTTACGCAGACTTGACGATTCAAGCACCAGAAGGCGATCAGCCGAATACCACTGAAGCGATCGAAAAGTTAGGCGATAGCTACTGGCCCTTGCGCGCCTTTCGCGAACTCGACGATGCAATCTTGCACCTGCGCGTCAACGAACCTTTGGTTGGGCTGGTGTGTCTTCGTGCAAAAGGAAACGCTGACGCTGTGCTGGCAATCGACAAAATGTTGGCTGCGAATCGCAAACATTGGCTGGTGCGTGAAATACTCGCAAACATGGCCCGTGTCCTTCGTCGAGTCGATCTCACCGCCAAGAGTTTCTTCGCGATCGTCGAACCCGGCAGTTGTTTTGCCGGAAACCTCCTGGAGCTTCTGCTCGCTTCTGATCGCAGCTACATGCTGAATGATCCGGAGGCTGGTGAGACATCACTTGCCGTATCTGAACTGAATGAAGGCGCGTTCCCAATGAGCAATGGTTTGACAAGAATGCAGTCACGCTTTCTTGCGGACCCGGAAAAACTAGCGAAGGTTTTTGGTGATCAGAAGAAATTTGACGTTGAAGAAGCGGAAGAACTCGGGCTCATTACTTTCGCGCCCGACGAGCTCGACTGGGAAGACGAGGTACGCGTGGCGATCGAAGAACGTACATCACTGTCTCCCGACGCGCTCACAGGCATGGAAGCGTCACTTCGTTTTGCCGGTCCTGAAACAATGGACACAAAGATCTACGGACGTCTGACCGCGTGGCAAAACTGGATCTTCCAGCGTCCAAACGCAGTCGGCGAACACGGCGCCTTGACGAATTACGGAAAGCCGACGAAAGCGCAGTTTGATTACAAGCGAACCTAGTGGCGATAAGGTCAGTACCACTACGCGGTAGCGGTGGGTCGCCTTGTTATCTGATACCGCGTTTTACAAGAAGGACCCACCGCTACCGCGTAGTGGTACTGACCTTATCGCCACATGAAAACTACTAAGAGTAAATGACATGGATCTAAACGAACGAATTCCCAATAACGTAAACCTTGCTAACGACAAAAAACTTCAGCGCGCGCTGGAGAAGTGGTTGCCAAACTACATTGACTGGTGGCGCGAGATGGGACCTGATGGCTTCCAGGAAAAAGACGTCTGGTTGCGGACGGCCGTCGACGTCGGGTCGGAAGGCTGGGCCCACTTCGACTACGTGAAGATGCCTGATTATCGTTGGGGCATCTTTCTCGAGCCGCCCGTGCCGGACGCCAAGGTCGGCTTCGGTGACAATTATGGTCGACCTGCATATCAGGAAGTTCCCGGTGAATTTCGGAATGCGCTGCGACGAATCATCGTCACCCAGGGCGACACCGAGCCGGCTTCAGTCGAACAACAGAGACAACTAGGTAAGACATGTCCCTCGCTCTACGACATGCGGAATCTATTCCAGGTGAACGTCGAGGAAGGCCGACACCTTTGGGCCATGGTCTATCTGCTGCACGGTTATTTTGGACGCGATGGACGCGACGAAGCCGACGCTTTGCTTGAACGACGTAGCGGCAATCCTGACAAGCCACGAATTCTCGAAGCCTTTAATCAGCCATGTGACGACTGGCTCAACTTCTTCGCGTTCACGATGTTTACGGATCGCGACGGCAAATATCAATTGTCGGCGTTGGCCGAATCAGGGTTCGAACCGCTTGCCCGTACCTGTCAGTTCATGCTCACTGAAGAAGCGCATCACATGTTTGTTGGCGACACGGGCCTGGGTCGGGTCGTCAGGCGAACTACGCAGTTGATGAAGGAAGGCGATGTGCGCGAACTCGGTGGCATTCCACTCGACATCATTCAGAAGTACATCAACTTCTGGTTTAGTTATTCCCTGGATCTGTTTGGCGGTGAAATCAGTTCGAACTCGGCCGACTTCTTCGCCGCAGGATTGAAGGGTCGTTACAAGGAGCAGAGCCAGTACACGGACCACTCGGCCGCCAATGAACACTTTACGATGATGGTTGTTGAAGACGGTCGACTGCAATCACGGGAGGTGCCCTTGCGCAATGCCTTGAATGAACTGTTGCGCACCGAATATGTAAAGGACTGTGAAAAAGGGCTCGCGCGTTGGAACAAGATTCTGACCGAGGCAGGCGCGATCGAGCGTTTATATCTGCCTAATCCGCGTTTTCACCGTCATGTCGGTGAGTTCGCCGGACATAACTTCGATCTTCACGGCAATTTGATTTCAAAGGACGAGTTTGAATTACACCGCTCTGAGTGGTTACCAACAGTCGAAGATCGAGAGTACGTGCGAAGCTTGATGCATCCAGTGACAGAACCAGGAAAGATTGCCAACTGGATCGCACCACCGGCCGCAGGTATCAAAGGCAAGCCTTTCGAATTTGAATACGTCAGACTCTAAGTGAAAAGAAGAGTACAAGTTGGGAAGGGGCGATCCAAATGTCCGATAAACTTCAGTTTGTCGTGACTTGCTTAAGAGGCTCGATCGAGTCCTCAGGTACTTTTATTTGAATCACGACAAACTGAAGTTTATCGGACATTTGGACCGCCCTTCCCAACTTGCACTGGTTTGATTCCTTTTTTCCCTGATCTGACTTTTAAGCATATCGGACAGTAACAGGACTTCTGAGCCAGGTGCTACTCCTAAAGGGCGCGTAAATGTCTGCAAACGATCTATCTCGCTACGATCAGAAGCTGGAGTTCATCCTCCGGAGCGCGGCGCAAATCTTTGCTGACAAGAGCTACCACTCAACGTCGATGCGCGACATTTCGCGTGCGACCAATGTCAGCCTCGCCGGTCTTTATCACTACTGCAAAAGGAAAGAAGAATTACTGTTCCTGATTCAGGATAACTGTTTTGGTCGAGTACTCGAACGACTCGAAGAACGCTTGGTCGACGTTAACGACCCGGTTGTAAAACTGCAAATCTTCATCGAGAATCACTTGTCGTTCTTCGCAGCAAACATGGCTGAGATGAAGGTACTCTCACACGAGGCGGAATCTCTTCAGGGTGATCTGCATGCACACGTGTCAGGAAAGAAAGACAAGTACACAAAGCTTGCAACCAATATCCTTCAGAACGTTCACTCACCAGAGGATGGCAAAGTAAATCTGACCGTCGCTACTTATGCGTTGTTTGGAATGATGAACTGGATCTACAACTGGTACGATCCCAAAGGTCAGTTAAAGGTTAGCGACCTGGCGCAGAATCTGACGCAGCTTTTTCTGGAAGGATTCGCACCGGGCAGCGTCAACGAAACCACTAACAAGCTCCGGCGACAGCCCGAGAATTTGAGTATCTGGCGAGGAGTTGAAAGATCCCGAGGCTGAACAAAACTGATGGACTTCTACACAGACGAAACTTACGGTCCTGGTGGCCCAACTTGCCGGGCGGGCACAATTTAATTCAACGAGCGGCAAGCACATTTCAATTTATGAACGAGTGGCTTAGATTCAAGGAACAAACACAATGACAGATCGACAACTCGTGCAGTATGAGGTAGCCGGTGGAATCGCAATTCTTACTCTCAACGATCCACCTGCCAATACATACAGCTACGAAATGATGCAGCAACTAGATCGCGCCATACTCAACGCGCGCATGGACGATGCTGTTCAGGTGATTGTGATTACTGGAAACGGTGAGAAGTTTTTCTGTGCAGGCGCTGACATCCAGATGCTCGCCAATGTGACCCCGGGGTTCAAGTACTATTTCTGCCTTCATGCGAACGAGACACTCAATCGTCTGGAGCAAACACCCAAGCTTGTGATCGCTGCAATCAATGGTCATTGCGTCGGTGGCGGATTGGAAGTAGCGATGGCAGCTGACATTCGTATTGCTCGTAAAGGCGCCGGCAAGTTGGGACTCCCCGAAGTTTCACTTGGCGTGTTGCCTGGGACCGGTGGTACGCAGCGTTTGACTCGAATAGTCGGGAAATCAAAGGCAATCGAAATGATGATCAGCGGTCAACTCATGGATTTCGAACTCGGGTTAGAATTGGGGATCGTAAACCAGGTCATTGAGTCGGAAGATGGTAATCAGTTTCGCGAGCGTGTGTTGGAGTATGCGGCACAGTTCACGTCGCCTAACAAAGCTTCAGCTGCGGTCGGCAGAATCAAACGCAGTGTCCAAACCGGCGCTGAAATTCCATTCGAATCAGCACTCGCACTCGAACGCGAACTCCAGCAACAACTCTTCCAATCAGAAGACGCGAAAGAAGGCATCGACGCGTATGTTGGAAAGAGGAAGCCGCAATTTAAGGGGAGATAATGTCCGATATGCTTCAGCTTGTCGTGACTGGAATTGGTGCCATCACAGCTGTATTCAGAATCGCGACAAGCTAAAGCATATCGGACACCAAAACACATGCCCTACGAAAATATACTAGTTACTGAAAACGACGGAGTCTTGACGATCACCTTGAATCGTCCTGAGAAGTTCAATTCATTCATTGGACATATGCGTCGCGATCTCGCCGAAGCATTGGAACACGCCGGAAGCGAACGCCACGTTCGCGTCGTGATCCTAACGGGCGCCGGTCGAGCGTTCTGCGCCGGTGGGGACATCGACTTCATGGCCGAGTTGATGGCACGACGTGACTCTGAAGAGTTCGCAAGGATCCTGGGAGCAGGTCGTCGCGTAATTCTCGCCATCCGGCAAATGACCAAGCCCGTGATTGCTGCAGTTAATGGGGTTGCCGCTGGATCGCATCGCTTCGACCGAGGCTTCTTTTACGCAATCATTTGTGAAAGTTGGTTTGAACCCTGACTGGGGTGGGACATATTTTCTGCCCCGACTGGTAACGTCAAACAAAGCTTGTGAGTTGTTCTTTCTCGGCGAAACAATAAAAGCCGAAGAAGCAGCGCGACTAAACATTGTGAATCAGGTTGTCAGCGCTGAAGAACTCGAGAACGCCACTCAAGCGCTCGCCCAGCGTTTGAAAGTTGCGCCGCCAATTGCGATTGCGGCGGCGAAGCAAGCTGTTTACATGAGTGACGCAAGCGATCTAGAGGAGATGTTGCGTTACGAGACTGAATCCCAAATACGCTGTTTCGAATCTGAAGACGGGCACGAAGGTGTTCGAGCATTTCTCGAAAAGAGAGATCCGATTTTTACCGGTCACTGAAAAACATGTCCGACGAACTTCAGTTTGTCGCTAGGTGCACCTGGCGATCTGCGACAAACTAAAGTTCGTCGGACATACGGCTCAATTTCTTTACTATGCTGAATAACAAACTTGCATTAATAACGGGCGGTGGTCGTGGGATCGGGCGCGCAATCGCCCTCGCCTTCGCTCGTGAAGGCGCCCAGGTTGCTATCGTTGCTCGAACGCTGGATCAAGTCAAACAAGTTGCCGAAGAGATCGAAAAGGATCACGGGAGCAAAGTCCTGGCATTAGTTTGCGATGTTTCGAGTCGCGATAGCGTCGAGCAGATGTTTAGCGAAGTGCGGTCCAACTTCGATCGCGAAGTCGACGTCCTTGTAAACAATGCTGGTGTCGCGGAGAGCGCAACTTTCGTAAACACGACCGACGAACTCTGGCACAAACATCTTTCGATCAATCTTTCAGGAACGTTTTACTGCACACGTGCAGCACTGCCGGGAATGCTCAAAGGCGGCTGGGGCCGCATCATTAATATAGCCTCGATCGCAGGTAAAACTGGCGCTCCTTACATTGCAGCGTATGCAGCCTCAAAACACGGTGTCATGGGACTGACACGTTCTCTTGCGGTTGAGGTTGGTGCCAGTGGAGTGACAGTTAATGCGATTTGTCCGGGTTATGTTGATACCGAGATGGTGTCGCGGGGCATTGAACGCATCACTACTCGAACGGGGCGTTCTGCAGATGAGGCTCTCGATTCATTGAAGAAGATGAGTCCGCAGAATCGATTGGTCACTTCGGAGGAGGTTGCAGCTCTCGCATTGCTACTCGCGAGTGATGAGGGTCGCGGCATTAACGGCCAGGGAATAAATATCGATGGTGGATCGGTCGTTTCTTAACTTAATGTCCGATATGCTTCAGCTTGTCGTGATTCTGAATACAGCTCAGATACCACTAATTCCAGTCACGACAAGCTAAAGCTTAGCGGACATTTTATAGACGAGCCTGATCGGCAGACCTACGATGTTGAAATAGTCGCCTTCAATCTGTTCGATGAACAACCCAGCCTTACCTTGTATCGCGTAAGCGCCTGCTTTTCCTTGCGGCTCGCCGGTCGAAACGTACCAATCAATCTCAGCTTCGCTCATCTCGACGAAACGAACTCGAGTGCGTTCATAATCAACAATCGTTTGACCGCCAACTCTAACTAAGGCCACTCCGGTGAGCACTTCATGCCACTTGCCACTCAACAACTGCAGCATTCGTCTCGCATCGTTATCATCTGCCGGTTGACCAAGTAGCTGATCGCCGACAACTACGGTAGTGTCGGCTCCCAGTACCAAACCATTTTCAAGTTTGCCGGCCACTGCTTCCGCCTTCTCGCGAGCTAATCGCTGAACATAGTCGAGCGGCTTTTCACCTGCGTGTTGCCTCTCATCAATGCCGGCGGTGATAGCTTCAAACGGCCAACCAACAGAATTGAGGATTTCTTTTCTTCGCGGACTACCTGATGCGAGGATTATTTTGTCGAAGAGGGGTGCAGAACTGTTCATGCGTTTGAGAATAATTGATCACAATTCAGATGTCTTCTCTGTGCTGCTCTTACTGTCCGATATGCTTCAGCTTGTCGGTGTCGCCTATGATACCTCTCGCTCTGAACGCGAAAGCTGAAGCATATCGGACATTAAGAGTCATTTGGGTTTGGTAGTCTCCTTGGTTACACTCGCGCAAACATGGATGAGCTGATCAAATCTTTGCCGAGAGTTCTACGAGCCGTTGGGAATTCGCCTGAACTATTGGAACCGGCCGCAATTGCTGCATGGAAACACACGGCTGGTGAAGGCTTACGCCCGCACGCTATTGCCACGAAACTCGACGGCAGCGTATTGGTAATTGTTGTCCGCGATGCGATCTGGCAAAACCAGCTGGCCCAGATGAAGCGCGCGCTTATTCATCGAATAAACTCAGTGCTGGGAGAGGCGTTCGTGAAGAACATTGAGCTGAGAGTTGATCCGACAATGTTTGCCCCATCCGAACCCATCCAGCCACCGCGAGGCGAACTTCTGGAGAACGAAGTACCAATCGAATTGTGGTCAGCGGCAAACGCAATTCAGGATAAGCAGTTGCGACAGAAGTTCTTGAAAGCTGCCACCGCACTATTGAGACGGAAGACGACTTGATGTCCGATATGCTTTAGAGAACCTCTTGCAAAGCTGTCATTCTCCCCGTGCTTTAGCTCGAGGTACAGGTGCCGCTTAAATCCGAGGAACCGTTTCAACGGTTTGACATTCTTGGCGACTGACGTTGAGCGCGACAGGATGAGAAGTTCGAAACGCTAAGTAAACGAGGCAACGGAGGGGTAGCCCGTACCTGAGATCGAACCCACGGCGGCAAACCGTTGAAACGGTTACTTCACTGTATGAGCTCTGCCGTACCCCGAGCTAAAGCACGCGGGGAGAATGAGAGTTTTGCAAGAGGTCTCTAAAGCATATCGGACATCTTGAAGCATATCGAACATATAAAAACAAACATGCCAATTAACGAACTAGACATCGAAAAGGTGGCGCAACTCGCACATCTCGAACTCGCGCTAGAGGAGTTGAAGATCTTCGTTCCGCAGATAACAGAGATTGTCAGCTACGTGGAGCAGCTCAACGAACTGGACACTGCAAACGTTGAACCTGCACTCGGTGGTCTAACACCCGAAGGCGAGGCGACAGACTCCGCTCGTAACGATGAAATCGGTGGATCCTTGGGTCAGAAGAAAGCGCTCGCTGAAGCGCCGGATCCGGCGGCAGGACATTTCCGCGTTCCAAAAGTGCTTTAAGAAAAATCAAACATGTCGCGTCAAACAATCGAAGCAGCCGTCAGTGCAGCAGAAAAATTAAACGACACTCTCAACGCGTTCCTCGAGATTGATCGCAAAGCAGCCAACCGCGCCGACGGTACGTCTGGTCCACTTAGTGGCGTCCCGATCGCCATCAAAGACAACCTCTGCGTCGTCGGAATGCAGACCTCATGCGGCTCGCGCATTCTTGGCGACTACCATCCGCCCTACAACGCCACCGTAACCCAGCGACTAATAGATGCCGGCGCCATCATCATCGGCAAGACAAACTGCGATGAGTTTGCGATGGGTTCGTCAAACGAAAACTCGGCGTTTGGGCCAGTCAAAAATCCCTGGGACACAACTCGCGTATCCGGCGGATCATCGGGAGGTTCAGCCGCAGCTGTCGCAGCCGGTATCGTCCCCGTTGCGCTAGGTTCCGACACGGGTGGATCAGTCAGACAACCTACATCGTTGTGCGGAGTGCTCGGTCTTAAACCAACTTACGGCCGCAACTCCCGCTATGGCCTGGTAGCTTTCGCCTCCTCGCTCGATCAAGTCGGAGTGTCTTCACGCGAAGTTGCCGACATGGGACGTGTACTTGGAGTAATTGCTGGCCGCGATACTCACGATCAAACCTGCGCTGATGTTCCCGTCCCGGATTATGTTGCGACGTTGAGTGAAGACATTAAGGGACTTCGTCTGGGACTTCCGAGTGCGCTTTTTGGAAAAGGCCTTGACGACGAAGTCGCTAAGTCGGTGAAGGAAGCTGTCGAAGTTTATCGTGAGCTTGGCGCCGAAATCGTGGAAGTCGATCTACCAAATGCTGGTTATGCAATCGCTGTCTATTACATCATCGCGACGGCGGAGGCCTCGTCGAATCTCGCTCGCTTTGATGGCGTGAGATACGGGTTTCGGGCGGAGGATGCGCCCGAGTTGCGGCAGATGTATCGCAAGACGCGCGAGGAGGGGTTTGGACCAGAAGTGAAGCGCAGAATCATGCTCGGCACATACGTGCTCTCAGCCGGGTACTACGAAGCGTACTATCGCAAGGCCCAACAAGTTCGCACGTTAATCAAAAATGATTTTCTTAACGCATTCAAAAGCTGCGACGCGATTATCACCCCAACGGCCCCAACTCCAGCGTTTCGACTTGGCGAGAAAGTCGACGATCCGCTCGCTATGTATCTAAATGATATCTATACGGTTACGGCGAATCTGGCGGGAGTTCCCGGCTTGAGCGTACCGTGTGGCTTGTCGTCAGAAAGACTTCCAATTGGCTTGCAACTACTTGGACCAAACTGGTCAGAACCAACCCTGCTGAGGCTGGCTCATCAATATTTACAAGTGCGTCCTTTCAATGAGCGCCCACCAGTAAGTGCCACATATCTCGACAGCCTAACAGAGAAGTAAAATGCACAAAGGACAATTCGGCTCTTGTTGTAAGGATCTTAACGACGCAATGACATCGCCACCCAATTCGTTATTCCGTGTGGAGGATAGCGGGGTGCTTTATCTGACAATTGGATATGCGGAGACGCCTCAAGGCGCGGCCTGGTTTGACCAAGCGCCTCTGTTTTGCCCGTTCTGCGGCACTCAGATTCAAGACCGTGAGGACATTCGGAGGAAATCATCTTAGCAGCGCAGTAACAAGCAGTGCCGAAATCTAAGATTACTTAATGACTGGTGGGAGGGCTTTTTTGCGGCGGTCTTTCTTGTTAGGGATGAGATCCCCGGTGAAGATCTCGAGCACACTCTTGGCAGTTCCCACAACGGGCGTGATGTCGAGGCCGACGTGCACTACCCCCGGTAGCAAACCTTTTCTTTTGATTTCGTAGCCGGCTAGCCCAAAAGCGAACACGGAACCGACAATTGGAATCGGTTTAATAATTCGTTTGGCTATTCCCCAACCACCAGCCCTGACAACTCTTCTTGTTACGCCAACTCTTCTTGTTACGCCCATAGTTTCAATCAAACCACAGCCTCCTGACTCTTGCCAATGAAAATGTCCGATATGCATCTGTCTTGTCGTGAGCCTAATTAGAGACCCAGCGCCATTGGAGAGACTCGCGACAAGCTGAAGCATATCGGACATTCTTCTCTCCCGTGCTAGCATGCTCGCGCTACAACAAATCAAGCACAAGCAAACTCCACCTTAGATGCGCCCAAGATACTTTCTGGCTGTATTATTTTTTCTCCTGACCTCAGTCTTCTTTTCTTGTCGTTCTGGATCCGTAAACAGTCGCCGACTCCTCATCTATACGCCGCACGGGCAGGACTTGCTGCGCGACTTTGTCGCTCGTTATAAACAGAAATATCCCGGGGCCGAGGTGCAGTTTCTTGATATGGGTTCGCGTGAGGTTCTCGAGCGCGTGCGTGTCGAGCGCAATCGCCCGCAAGCTGATCTTTGGTGGGGCGCGGCACACACAACTTTTCAAACCGCGGCCGATGAAAACTTGCTGGAAGAGTTTCGACCCAGCTGGGCCGACAAAGTTCCAGAGGGTTCTTACGACAAACAGTCGCGGTGGTATGGCACCTACGAAACACCGCAGGTAATCGCGTACAACAGCGACGCGGTGAGCGCCGCGGACGCGCCACGCGATTGGGACGACGTGCTCGACCCTAAATGGCGTGACAAGGTTCTAATTCGAAATCCCAACCCGTCTGACACGATGCGCGCTATCTTCGGCGCAATGGTCTGGCGCTTCCAAAAGGATACGGGTTCAACAGACCAGGGCTATGAATGGTTGCGGAAACTTGATGCGAACGTTCACGAGTACACCGCCGACGGAACGCTACTGATGCAAAAATTGGGGCGACGTGAAGGTCTGATCACTTTGTGGGACATGCCTGACGTTCGACTCTTCAAGGAACAGAAGAATCTCCCGGTTGCGTATAACCTTCCCAGCAGTGGCACACCGGTGATTACCGACGGCATCGCGATTGTCAAAGGTTCAGCCAACCAGGAGGAAGCAAAGCGGTTTTATGAATTTGTTACAACTCCTGAAAGTCTCAGTTACGCGGCCCAAAAGTATTATCGAATTCCTGTTCGCACTGACCTGGACCGTTCTACCTTGCCTGCATGGATGAACGAGCCTTTCACGAGAATGCCACTTGACTGGGACTTATTGCGGAAACAAGGCAGCGACTGGCTAAGATACTGGGACACCTCGATCAGGGGCAGGAGCAGTAAGCAGTAGGTAGTGGCAGAAGGCAGGAAGAGATCATTTTCCAGATCTCATTTGACAGTGTTCAATTGTCATTTGCAGGAGCGTCACGTGGTTCGTGGTTCGAAAATCCTAAAAACTGACAACTGAAAAATGTCAAATGAGATCTGGAAAATGATTCTGATCGTACATCCCAAATAATGATGCTCCTTTCATTAAACAAGATTGAGAAGTCTTTCGGGTCAACGCGTGCTGTAAACGACGTTTCGATAACCGTTAACCAAGGCGAGTTTTTTGGGTTGTTGGGTCCGTCGGGATGCGGCAAGACAACGACTCTTCGAATGATTGCCGGCCTCGAAACTCCTGACGCCGGTTCGATTGAATTTGAAGGACGATCAATTACAAACCTTCCTGCCGAGCGTCGTGGGTTTGGAATGGTCTTTCAAAACTACGCGTTGTTTCCCCACTTGAATGTGTTTGAAAACGTCGCCTTTGGACTGCGTGCGCGTCACAAATCAAAGGCTGAGATGGAACAACGAGTGGCCGGGGCCCTCGAGTTGGTCCAGCTACCCGGTTATGGCAAGCGCCGTGTCGATGAGCTCTCTGGCGGTCAACAGCAGCGAGTAGCCATCGCCCGTGCAATTGCTATCGAGCCCGCGCTGCTGCTGTTTGACGAACCACTTTCGAATCTTGATGTTTCGCTACGCGAACAAACACGCGGCGAACTTCGCGAGCTAGTTACACGGCTTGGATTGACCGCGGTCTACGTAACACACGATCAGGAAGAAGCGTTTGCACTGTGTGATCGCATTGCAGTCATGGTGGGTGGAAAGCTAATGCAGACAGGCCAACCAAGAGAGCTCTACGAAAGACCTGCTGAGATTTCTGTGGCCCGATTCCTTGGTCGAAACAATTTCATCAAAAGCATGAGGCTCAGTTCCAGCAATTCAAGCGATGGTGAGTTTAAGACGCTCGAAGGAGACCATACAATCAAGTTCGAAGTAAACCACGACGATCTTGCGCCACTGAATAAACCGGTCGTTCTTGCTATTCGCCCTGAACATGTTCGGCTCACTGCGCCGGACACTTCAGTCACCAACAGTTTCAAAGCACAGGTGCGCCAGGTGGTATTTGCCGGGGCGACTTCGACTGTCCGAGTGGATGCGAACGGGCTATTGCTTGAAGCGCTCGTACTGCAACCCAACGGATTGCAAGTTGGACAAGAGTGTTCTGTGGTCCTGGCGCCCGAACACTTGCGCCTACTGCGTAACGAGTAAGCTCAGTAGCGTCACGCGGTAGCATCGGGTCAACGTTACCAACATGGCGCTTGGTGTATCTTGACCCGACGCTACCGCGTTACGGTACTGACCATGACTCCAACTGGCAACTACCTTGGACCATACCGCCCGCAAACTTCCCGTTCTGCTCTTATTCTTGGTCACAGCGCTGGTACTTGTTTACGGAGTTCTCTATCCAAACCTCGCGGTTGTAACCACTTCATTTCAACGTAGCGGACAATGGACACTTGCGAACTATCGCGACGTTCTTGCCCAGCGAGTTGTTCTTGAAGCGATACTAACCAGCATCGGACTATCTGTTTTTACAGTTGCCCTTTGCGCCTTCGTCGGAGTACCACTCGCGTTTCTTTTTGAACGATACGACTTCCCTGGCCGACGTCTATTCGGCGCACTCGCTGCGCTGCCACTCGTCCTTCCTCCACTCGTCGGCACTGTTGCTTTTATTTTTCTATGCGGTGAAAGCGGAATTCTTGCGCGAACAGTTCAGCATCTGCTTGGCCTTGAAACGTCGCCTTGGACGCTACGTGGATGGCCCGCACTGCTTCTATTTCACACTTACACGATGTACCCGTTTTTTTATGTGCTGACTGGAGCCGGACTACGCCGGGTCGACGCGAGTCTCGCCGAAGCAGCACGGAGTTTAGGCGCTTCCCGGGTTGCAGTGGCGAGACGGGTGTTACTACCTCAACTAACGCCTGCGCTCATTGCGGCCGCCCTGCTGACGTTTATGACTTCAATGGCGTCGTTCAGCGCGCCACTTCTATTTGGCGGTAACGTTCGCGTCCTGACCCTTGAGATCTTCACAGCGCGTCAAAGGGGCGACATGACAATCGCTGTCACTGAAACAGTGATCCTCGCAACGATTTCCCTGGCTGCGCTTGTTTTCTTCCAACGCTACGAAGGGACACGTAAGTTTGTCGCTGCTGCACTCAAGGGCGCGACTCGACGTCGAGAACCAATCAAAAGCGGCGGTGTTCGAGTCATGGCAACACTATCGGCGATCGTCTTCTCGGTCATCCTTGTGCTTCCCGTGGCGACATTGATCCTCGTTAGCTTTGCAGGTGATGGTTCCTGGACCACGCAAACTATTCCGTCGCAGTACACACTCGGGAATTTTCGACGACTGTTCAGCGAGCCACAATCGTATGAAGTGTTTCTAAATAGTCTGTTGATGTCGGCAATCGCGGCGGTCGGAGCACTGGCGTGGAGTTTCTGTGTGGTCACCCTGTTGATGAGACGTGTCAGATCAAGGGTACTTGGACCAGGTGTACGTCGCATATTGTCACTATTGATTCTGATTCCATGGGCCCTGCCCGGAACGGTCGTAGCAGTTTCAATTGCGGAGGCGTATGGCCAGCCGGGATCGTTATTGGGCTCGTTCGTATTGGTCGGAACGTTCTGGATTTTACCGGTGATTTACTTTTTGCGTTTCATGCCGCTGGTGGTTAGAGCGCTGCAAGCAAGTATGGAACAGCTCGATCCGAGTCTTGACGAAGCAGCCAGATCGCTGGGAGCAAGAGTTTGGCAACGATTCGCGCGGGTGACGCTACCGCTGGTTTGGCCGGGCGCGGTCGCCGGCACTCTGCTGGCATTTGTGATCGCATTAGGCGAATATGTTGCTTCAGTGCTGGTCTTTGTGCCGGCCAATCGTCCTATCTCGATTGCAATCGCCTCAGAATTACGCGACTTTAATCTGGGAGCGGCGGCGGCATACGGAGTGGTACTAATAGGCATCATTGCCATCAGCATGATCGTCGCGGGAAAGCTCGAACGATGGCGTGCTTAATGTCCGATAAACTTCAGTTTGTCGTGACTCTGCAAAGTTAACGCTGGTGTCTAACGAGCGTGCGGCAAGGCCTATCGACAAGCTAAAGCATATCGAACATTATTCAAAACACATGCGATTAAGAATAACCAAATCACTTTCGCTATGGTTGGCGCTACTCCTCGTCACCACATTCACAAGTCATCGCCAACACGCGCAGAACGTAGACGACAAAGTAGACCGTGCGCAACTTCACCAGGCACTACTCGACCTGACTAATCCATTCACCGTTCTTTGTGTCGCCGCCCATCCTGACGATGAAGACGGAAGCACACTCACTGTGATGAGGAGAAAGTACGGAGCACACACTGTCTCTCTGTTTTCAACTTTTGGTGAAGGCGGTCAGAATGCGGTCGGGCCGGAACTCTACGAAGAGCTCGGTGTCATCCGCGCGCGCGAGACGATTGCTGCGTCGGAAGTACAGGGTTCCGAACCTCACTTCCTCGGAATGCGCGACTTTGGATTCTCGAAATCTGCCGAGGAGACGTTTCGTGCCTGGGGTGAAAAAGAAACTCTGCGCCGAATGGTTCTGCAAATTCGCCAATTGCGCCCAGATGTGATCATTACCAATCACAACACCACGAGTGGACATGGACATCACCAGGCTACTGGCCGTTTGATTCTTCAAGCGTTTGACGCTGCTGCGGATCCGACTCAGTTTCCAGAACAACTAAAAGAGCTGACCGTGTGGCAAACACAGCGGTTGTTTGTCCGCGGCGGCCGCGGTGCGGAACCAACGGCCCAAGCGACACCGCTCCAAGCGTTCACGATCGATCCGAACGAGGTAGATCCAATCCGTGGTATCACCTATGCGCAGCAAGCGCTGGCAGGCCTGCAAAAACACGCGACACAAGGACCCTGGCCCAAGACTGTTCCGCCTAATGGTGCGCGACCAATTCGCTACACTCTCGTGCGCCAGGTTCAGACTGCCGCACCACTGCCTGACGACGCCAAGTCGCCGCTAGATGGTCTGCGTTTACCTGAAGCAATCAGCGCACGATTTACACCTCCGACTATCGATAACAAACCCTTGACTGAGTTTCTCGATAAGCGTGGTGAAGTTCTAGTTTCATTAATCAACGCTCGCAAGCGTGCGGCATTTTCGGGCAACAAGGAAATTGTTGACGTTGACCCTCAGCGATTCAAACTCATGTCGTCGCGACTTGATCAGGCACTGGCAACAGCTACGGGCGTATCTCTGACAATCAAATCGCCGGAGACGTTAGTTGTTCCGGGGGAAAAAGCGCCCTTCGAAATCACTGTGGCGAACTCGGGTGAAGATGAAATCGTCATCAAGCGCCTGGTTTCATCCGGTCTTAGTATCGATAAGAAGCTCGATACCGCCGAAAAACTCTTGCCGGGAACTGACACCTCTCAATCGGTCGTCGCGTTGGCTCCGAAGACTACCAGGATTAACGTCCCGCACGCTCAGCATCTTTACGATGGATTACTATTCGGCGAGTCGTTTACGGTGGAAGCAGACGTTGAAATAAATGGCGCTCGCTTTTCCGTAGTAGGCAAGAGACAGATGGACGTAGCGCCGGCTGTCGAGATCGTTAATAACAACGCCTCGCCTTGTGTGGAAACTCCAGCGACTGTTCTGGGTTGCACTGACACGTCCCTCACTTTGATCAGTCACTTAACCAAAGCGTTCAAAGGCAACCTGTTCCTTAGTACTCCTCTATCTAGCCTAATCGCCTCCACCTCAAAGTCAATAAATCTCGGACCGAAGGAAACACAGCGTCTGGTTAGCGCACCCATCGAGGCTTTACCGTCCCGGGAATTGGTTAAATATGGACGCGTGGGCCAATCCATCAAGGCAGAGCTGAAGGCAGCTTCGGGCGACCTGATTACGGGGAAGATTATTCCAGCGGTGTATATTCCGGCTGTGGCAGTAGCGGGGATTCACGTCGGCTACGTTCCCAGTACTGATTCAACTTTGAAGAACGCGCTGGCGGCGCTTGGAGTGAATGCGAAGGAGTTAACTACAGAAGACGTTGCAAAGTCGGATCTATCGAGCTTCAACACCATCATCATCGATAACCGCGGTTATGAGATCCATAAGGAGCTGATCGCTTCGAATGATCGGCTGCTGAAGTATGTCGAAGACGGTGGAACGATGCTGGTTTTCTATCACAAGACCAACGAGTGGAAGCCACAGTTCGCCCCTTATCCAATCACTGTAGGCAACGATCGCGTAACTGAAGAGGACGCGCCCGTTGGAATTCTTCAGCCGCGACATCCTCTGTTGAATTCTCCAAATCGAATCACGCAGGCTGACTTTGCCGGCTGGGTACAGGAACGGGGACTCTACTACCCATCGCAATGGGACCAGCAATACACGGCGCTACTCACCACACACGACAAGGGCGAGTCGCCCCTCAACGGTGGATTGCTAGTGGCGCAGTACGGAAAAGGAAATTACATCTACACGAGTATGGTTTGGTATCGACAGTTGCGAGAGGGCATCCCAGGCGGATACAGGTTGTTTGCAAACTTGATCAGCTACGGCAAAGGAAAGCCCGAAAGCTCCGTCACTACTCCTTGAGATTTCTGGACGTGAAGCGCAACTAGAATTAGTGCAAGTAAGGAAGGAAGGCTTTTTGTCCGATATGCTTTAGCTTGTCGTGATGTTCATTAGTAGCCTTCATCTCTGATCACGACAAGCTGAAGCATATAGGACATCTACAACCGCTCTTCCTTACTTGCACTAGTTTTGGTTTTACTTCTGGTCAGATCAAAAAAGGCCCGCTCGAAACTGGCGGGCCTTTCGCTATAAAAAGTTTGCGGCGTTAAGCGGGTGAATCGAGCATTCCTTCTGACTCGACGGCCGGCTCGGTTTCCAGCTTTACACGCGCTCGCTCAAGAAAGGTTTTGATCATCTCGCGCACGCGTTTTTGCATTTCTGAACTGATGGCGCCTTCGCCGACAAGAATCGCAAAGCGATGCAAATCTTTTGCATGCTGTCGTCGCAACTCCACATGTTGAACGATCTTGATAAGAACTTTTTGTCCACGCTCTTCAAAGGCTGCAGCGTAGCGAAGGTAATTTTTCATCTCCGAACGCGCCGGCGACCACTCGAGCCTGTCCGGAGTGTCTTCTGTTTTTTCGACGGTGAAGGTGGCATGAACGGCGCCGATTACTGGTACTTCCGCTCGAACCATCCATCTCATGATGCCGCCGGCCTCTTTACGGATTCCTTCGATACCGGGCATAAGATCCGCAAAATTACGGAGCTCGCCGAAAAATTCGCGGGCCTTTTCCAAAGTGGTCCGCAATTCCATTTGATCTGCGTAAGAGGCTTTGATTCGAAACATTTGTTCTCCGTCAACCTTTTCCAACTATGTTGATGCAGGCCGTGACANNNNCTAAGTTACACGAGGAGAACTCTCCAGTAAATAACTAAGTGCGTCGTGAAAGAATAATTTAATATGAAGGACAGAAAAGGTTGCCCGCGTTGCGAAAAACGCGGAATGAAATCCTGGGACGAGTTATCCCTCGAGGAACGAGAGGTCATCAGACGACTGCCTGCTGCTACCGGACTCTCCGAAGAAGAAAGAAGGGCCAGTCATCGGTGGTGCACCCGGTGCTGGTATGAAGAGACCAAACCAGACCAACATCACGCTTAACCCTTAACCCACGATGCGCGTATAAGCCTCTCTGATCGAGTTCATTTGCTCGGTCAAAATCTGGCGTAAAGTCACGGCCGACTCAAATCCCATCTTGGTAGCCACATCGCGCGCGGTTGGATGATCGGACTCAGGAAGACGCGTCGACCGGCCCACTATCAATCGCAAGTTGTGATCGACCGATCTCAACAATCCATAACCTGTACTCAAGGTTACGAAGTCGTCCTCAGACAAAGCACCTTCCTTTCGTAGCCACTCCAGGGTGAACGCTGTAGAACGATCGTCTCCTTCGTCAGGCACCTCCTCGCGAAGCTGTAAATAACGTGCGGCGAAATATATGTCCAGCATTCCGCCTGGTCCATATTTGATGTCTATTCCAGATCGCTTTCCGCGAGTTCTCTTCTCTTGTTCAAGCCGGTCTCGAACATGCCGGGTGGCAGCTGCCAGCTCATCCCTGCCCGACTTCGAGGCGTTTTCATGAATACGGTGTCGCGCGTGAGTCTCGATCATCTTTCCCAACTCCAGATCGCCGCCAACTGCTCGCAGCTTCAAATATGCAAGCCACTCCCACGGATCACTTTTATCACGCAAGTATTCGAGTAACCCTTCAGAACTAAGTACGAGTGGTCCATTCTTTCCGTGGGGACGCAAACGCACATCGACGCGATACAGGTAGCCCTCCCTGGTTATGCTGGAGATCGCTGCAATCATTAGTTCGGCCAGACGCGCATAAGCCTGGTCCTGCGACAAATCTGGAACCGGCGATGGAACAAGTGAGTCGTAGGTAATCAGGATGTCGAGATCTGATCCGTAATCAACTCCTCCGGTCCCGAGTCGGCCCAAACCGAAAATTGCTAACCTCGGTCCGGTGCGCAGTCTTCCAAGTTTCCGCGCAATCTCCCGGCGAGCGATCAAATAAGCCACATTCAAACTCGCGACCGCGAGATCTGTTTGTAGCTTATTGGCTTCGTAAGTTGAGATCTCCTTCGCGGCATCTAGCGTCCCGATCTCTGTAATCAACTCGCCCCACTTAAACCGCAGGACAGCAAGCTCAGCCGGAAAGTTGTTCTCAGCATCGATTGCCGAGCGCAGGACTCCTCGATGGTCCCTTTGCAGACACTCTTCAACTGATACTCCCAAACACCCGATCAATCTCGGGTTAGCTGCGATCATCTCGGCAAAGAAATCTGACGACCCGCAAAGGGAGATGAGCTTAAGAAAGTTTGATTGATAAAACTGGAGCAGGTCCTCGCTCTTATCGAGGGAAGCAGCTATACGCGCCGCTTGTAGTAAAGCTCGATGCGAGTTTAGTGACTCGTGCGCAGCTTCTTGCAGCAGCCTCGCTAAAGTGGGAACTTCCGCAACTGAGTCCTCCCCGATCAGGTGATGGACAAACACACGAGCGGCAGCAAGTGCCAATCCCGCATCCTTGTCGCTTGACTTAATCTCACGTGCAGTTTCTAAGGGCCTATTGATGTCAGGATCAATCTCTGCAAATAGTCGATCGTAAGTTTGCCGGACAACAGTGGTGTGTTTCTTTAGAGCTTTTGTGAACTGGCCCTGGACATCACCTTCAACAAAACCCATTCGACGCGCGACGAGAGTTCGCGACTCGCTCGATTCGGGAACAGTGTGCGTCTGTAGACCATTTTCCATCTGGAGCCGGTGCTCCAGACCGCGCAGGAAGTAGTAAGCATCAGAAAGCTCACTTCGTTCCTGTTGAGTGATGAAGTCTCTGTCAGCCAGGCGACCTAAACTGACGAGGGTGTGCGAAACACGTAACCAATCGTCGCGCCCCCCGTGAGCAAGTTGTAAGGCTTGCGCGATAAACTCGATTTCGCGAATACCGCCGCGACCAAGCTTCACATTGAAGCCGGGCTTCTTTTCGACCTGCCGATCGATTTTCTGTTTTGCGAGTCGTACGCTGGCCAGCGCATCTCTAACCGACACTTCGGGACGGAACACGCAGGGGGTCACTATCTCCTTGAACCTGGCAAAGAGTTCGGTGGAGCCTGCCGAAGGTCGAACACGAATTAGCGCTTGGCGCTCCCAGTCTTGTGCCGAACGTTCGTAGTATCGAGTCGCCTCGTCTAACGAGCATGCTAACGCTCCATCGCGACCGTGTGGTCGGAGTCGCAGATCAACTCGGTAAGCAGCGCCTTCACCTCCGGATTGCCCGACAAACTTCGCGATGGCTTCTGACAGTTTGACGAAGTACTCGCGATTCGTTACTTCGCC